>JADLHS010000276.1 GCA_020848635.1 Limisphaerales bacterium | reverse complement strand
TGATTGAAACGATCGGCTTCCTTGCGCGCGAGTGCGAGCACCTGCTGCGCGCGCGGCGTAAAATTGTTCATGGCTTCTTCGCTCATAGGTTTGCAAGTTGCTATGATTATCCGGCTTTGTCCAATCCGGGCGCGGCCGAACCGCCTCGGCGGGCCACTGGCCGGCTCACCGGCTTGAGCCGTTCGCGCAACATATCGGCTCTCAGCAAATCACGTTCCTCTGCAGAGAGTTTCTCGGAATGTTGCTTCTGCAGATGGGCCGGCTGCGTCAGAATGAATAACTCGTCCACCAACGGCCCCTGCACGCTCGGAAACAATCCCACTTCCACCCCGAGGCGCATCAGGGAAAGCAGGTTCATGGTTTCTTTCGAGGAAATGCTGTGGGCATTGGCCAAAATGCCATAGGCACGCCCAATGTGGTTGTAAATCGTCTTGGGCTTCTTCTCCAACAACGTCTGGCGGGCGTTCTCCTCGTGCTCGATGATTTGCGAGAGCACCTTTTCCAATCGTTCCACAATGCTGCTCTCGGATTCCCCGAGCGTCATTTGATTGGACACTTGAAAGACATTGCCCAACGCCTCCGTGCCTTCCCCGTATAACCCACGCACAGCGAGACCGAGTTTGTTCACCGATTGAATGATCGGATTGATCTGCTCGGCCAACACCAAGCCGGGCAGGTGCAGCATGGCGCTGACCCGAATGCCGGTGCCAAGATTGGTGGGACAGGCCGTCAAATAACCCAGATCATTGCTAAAGGCATAATCCAGTTTTCGTTCGAGTTCCGAATCCAGCCGGTCAATCGCGCTCCACGCCTGGCGCAATTGCAGGCCCGGACGCAAGGCCTGCATCCGAAGATGATCTTCTTCATTGATCATGACGCACAGCGTTTCATCCCGGTTGAGGATGACCCCGCTCCCTGCGTTCTTGGCCGCATGCTCGCGACTGATCAGGTGACGTTCCACGAGGATTTGTTTATCGAGCGGCCCCAGATTATCCATGGTCTCCGAGAACGCGCCCTTCAAATCCGGCGAACTCTCAACCGCCGGACGGATCAATTCTAAGATGCGCACCCGCTCGGGTTTCTTCGCCCAGCCGGGAAAGGCCCCGGCCTTAAGATTGCGGGCCAGCCGGACGCGGCTCGACATCACGATGCGATCATGTGGACCTTTGCGCAGGGCGCCTTCCGCCGTCGAAACCAGAAAGTGATCGAGATCCATAGTCCTTACGCCACCAGCGTCGCCGCAAGTCGGCCGCTCACCAGTTTGATTTCATCGCGTAATTGCGCCGCGGACTCGAAATTCTCCGTCTCGATGGCCTTGGCGAGCTTCTTCTGCAACTGGGACAACTGTTCGGAATAGTCCCGTTTTTGCCGCAGGCTTTCGGGCACTTTTCCGCTGTGGTGCGTGCCCTTGTGCATGGATTTGAGTAGCCCTTCCAGGCCCTCGGCAAAAGTCTGGTAACAGGTCGCACAGCCGAGCCGGCCGGTTTTCTTAAAATCCGCCTGTGAGAATCCACAGGTCGGGCATTTGACCTCCGCGCCCCCCGCGGCTTGCTCCAGTTCCTGCGAGGCGCCCAAACCGAGCAACAAATCCGCAAGCGAGAAACCCGTCTGGTCATTTACGCCTTTGGTCTTTGCACATTCCTCGCACAAATCCACTTTCTGGATCTTTTCCCCGGCAATCTGGGTCAAATGCACCGTGGCGGTTTTCTCTTTGCAGACGCAGCACAACATAAGTCTAAGCGTATATCGGCTCGCCGGACACTTTCGTCAAGGCGTGATATTGATGCTCCAATTTTCGGGTCACCGCCCCGGGCTTGCCGTCACCGATAACACGTCCGTCAATTTTGGTCACCGGAATAATCTCCGCGCCGGTGCCGGTCAGAAAACATTCGTCCGCGTTAAACAAATCATAGCGGGTCAGACTCGGCTCGGAGACTTCATGGCCCTCCTCCCGCGCGATGTCCATCACCGTCCCGCGGGTGATGCCGTAAAGCGCACCAGCCGAAAGCGGCGGCGTGAACAGCTTGCCGGCTTTCACAATGAACAGGTTGTCTCCCGTGCATTCCGCCACGAACCCCTCGGCGTTGAGCATGATCGCCTCTTCACAGCCCGCGTTGTTCGCCTCGATCTTGGCAAGAATGTTATTGAGATAATTCAGTGACTTGATCGCCGGGTTCAACGCGCTGTGCAAAGTGCGCGTCGTTGGCACGGTGACGATCTCCATGCCGCGCTGATACATCTCCTTGGGGTACAGTTGAATCTTGTCCGCAATGATGATGACCGAAGGGCTTTTGCAGCGGTTGGGATTCAAACCGAGGGTGCCCACCCCGCGCGTCACCACGAGGCGGATGTAGCCGTGGCGGATTTTGTTTCGGCGACAGGTCTCAACCGTGGCGCGCATCAACTCCGCGTGCGCCATCGGAAGAGTCAACAGAATTGCCTTTGCCGAACAGAACAGCCGGTCAATGTGCTCCTTGAGCTTGAACACGCGGCCATTGTAGGCACGAATGCCCTCGAACACGCCGTCGCCATAGAGCAACCCGTGATCGAAGACCGACACCTTTGCGTTCCGCTCGTCGAAGTATTTGCCGTCAATAAAAACTTTCATGCTTAAACCGTGGAAGGCTAGGAGAAACCGCAGGTCAACGCAAACGCGAATTTCGCTGTGCTGCGATCAAAGGCTCCACCGGCAGCCAAGATGCATCGTGGTGGTGAACATCTTCCCTTTCCATGGCGCGCACCCCGGCCAACCCCATTCAGAAGCCTTGGACCAAGCCGCATGCGCTCCGGTGGCGCACACCCATCGCGCGCGCCTGGAAAACCGATCCCACTTCACGCCCGTGGATGTGCCTGTTCATACGCCTTCTTAAGCCGATCCGTCGTGACGTGGGTATACGCCTGGGTCGTGACCAAATGGGCGTGGCCCAGTAATTCCTGCACGCTCCGCAAGTCGGCACCGGCGTCCAGCAGGTGCGTCGCGTAACTGTGCCGCAGCTTGTGCGGGGTGAGCGACGGATCGAGTCCCGCCAGCGCCAGATAGGTCTTTAATCGCGTTTGCAGCATGACATGGCTCAGCGGCGAAGCCTTCTTCGTCTGTGACAAAAAAACCGGCGATTGCCCCTCCGGTCGCTTCGCCAGCATCCCCCAATAACGCTCAATGGCTGCCAGCGCGGTCCGGCTGATAGGCACGCGCCGCTCTTTCTTGCCCTTCCCGCGTACGGAGACAAGCTGTTCCGGCACATCCAGGTCCGCCGCGCGCAATCCGCATAATTCGCTCACGCGCAGGCCGCAGGAATAGATCGTCTCCAGAATCGCCACGTCCCGATGGCACGCCGCGACCGAAATTGGCCGGCCGGCTGATTTCCGCTTTGGCCGGTCTAACCGCTTTAACGGGGCTTCCAGCAAATCCTTCATCTGCTGGACGGTAAGGAATTTCGGGAGGCGCTTGGCAGGCTTTGGCAGCGAGAGATTCTTCATCGGTGAGGAAGCCACCGCGCCGTGGCGGATCAGATACTTGTAAAAGGTCCGTAAGGCCGAAAAGCGCAGTGCGATCGCCGCACGTCCCAGCTGCTGCCGCCCCAGGAAACGAAGGTAGTTCCGAAAGTCATCCCGCTCCAACTTTTCCCATTGCAGTTGCGGCTGGCGCTCCGCTCCGTGCCAGACCTGAAACTCCGTCAAGGCCTGGCGATAGTTTCGTTGGGTGTAAATCGAGGCCCCACGATCCGTCGCCAGATGAACGAAGAATTTCGCCATCCACGGGTCGGAAACCACGGACTGTTCCGATGTCGGCATGGATTTCACAACCGGAAAAACTACAGACCTTCACCCCGCCGAGCCAACTGAGTTAACTCAGCATTCATCGGCGCCAATTCGTGGTTCACAATTTCCCGGCGCTCACTCCCCGTCGCGCGGCGGGAAGTCAAAGGTGATCTTGCCCTTCTGATCCATTACCAGATAGGCGGCAAATGGCTTGCCGGTCTTGGCGGAGATAAACTTGCTCAAGACATCGGTCTTCTCCCCGATCAATAGCTTCTGCACCTGCTCGCGTTCGATCGGTTGCTCCAAGATGGTCTTCCCGACGTTGAACTTGCAGGCTTTGGCGTCCAGTTGGGACTTCTCGCAAAGGAAATTCTGCGGTCCTTCAAAGACTTTTCCGCCACACTTCGGGCATTGGCCCAGCGGCGTCTGCCCGGAGAAATCAAGCTTCGGCTGCGGCTCGCGCGGCGCCGTGCCCGGCCCCACCCTGCCCGCCTTGGCTTCGCGGGGCGGAAATTCGAAGCCAATCTTCCCCTCCTTGCCGACGGCCAGGTAAGCCTTAAACGGACGGTTGTTTCGCTTGGAGATGAACTTGGTCAGCAAATCGGTCTTGCCGGTCGCCAGCAGTTTGACCATCTGCGCCTTGTCAACCGGCTGCTGCAGGATGACCGCACCCGTACGAAAATCGCACGTCTTGGCCGAGCCGGTCGCTTTCTCGCAAACGTAATTCATCCCGTTCTCAAAAACGCGACCGTCACACTTGGGGCATTTGCCGAGCGGCTCCTTGCCCGTGAAATCCACTTCCACCGTCGCGCCGTCGGCGTTTTGATCATTCCCAAAATCGAACTCCGGCTTGAACTCCGCCCCCATTTTGATGACCGCGGCGAAAGGCCGGCCCATCTTGCTGCGAAATCCTTGCAGCGGCCCAACAACCCCCTTGCTGAGTAACTCCTCGACCTCCGCAATTTCCAACTGGCGACCGGCGACAATCTTCCACAGCGCGTAATCGCACTTTTGACACTGAAATTTTTTGTAGTTCTCGTGGATCTCACCGCCGCACTTGGGACACGGAACCTTCAACGTGCCGAAATCGCCCGGCACAGTGTCGCTTTCATGCCGCGCGGCTTTGGCCACAATCGCCCGGGTCGCCGCCGCGATTTCTTCCATGAAAATCCCGCGCTGCAATTGGCCGCGGGATATCTGGCGCAGCTTGAATTCCCAATTCCCCGTCAGTTCCGGTGAGCATAATTCGGGAATATCCAACCCGCGCAGCAGGGTAATGATCGAAAACGCCTTCGCCGTCGGCTGCAATTCGCGACCATTGCGGTGGACGTATTTCTCCCAGATCAAACCCTCGATGATCTGGGCACGGGTCGCGGGCGTGCCGAGCCCTTTCTCGCTCATCGCCTCGCGCAATTCCTCGTCCTCGACCAGTTTGCCCGCGCCTTCCATCGCCGAAAGCAACGTGGCTTCCGAATAGCGCGGGGGCGGCTTGGTCACATTGGCCTCGACCTCGATCTTCACCGTTTTGACGGTTTCATTCGGCTTCACCGGCACGAGACTCGGCGTGTCATCCGTCTCGGCTTCCTTGCCATAAACCGCGAGCCAGCCGGCGTTGACCATTACCTTGCCCTCACTCTTGAAGGGCTCGCCTTCGACGCGGGTGATGCGGGTCGTCACCTGGAATTCCGCCGCCGGATAAAAAATTGCCAGAAAGCGCTTGGTAACCAGATCGTAAAGCTTCTGCTCAGGCTCGCTTAAACCCTTCGGCGCGACGAGCGTGGGAATGATCGCAAAGTGATCGGAAACTTTTGCGTTGTTAAAGATGCGTTTGTTTGGGCGAACCCAACCACTCTGCAGAATGTGCCCAGCAAAACTGCCGTAGTGCGTGCCGCCCAACATACCCAGCGTCTGCTTCACCGTCTCAACGTAATCCTCTGGCAACGCCCGCGAGTCCGTTCTCGGATACGTCAGCACCTTGTGTTTCTCGTAAAGCGCCTGGGCCAGGCCAAGGGTGTTCTTGGCGCTGAAACCAAAGCGCGAATTGCCGTCCCGCTGCAAACTCGTCAAATCGTAGAGCAGCGGCGACAGCGACGTCGTGGGTTTGCTTTCCTCGGTGACAATGCCGGGCTTGCCCAGGCACTTATCACGGAGGGTTTCCGCGAACTTGACGTCCCAAACCCGCTCCGGCCGAAGTTGCTCGTCGCCTTCCTGCCGGGAAAACTTCTCATCAAACCAGCGCCCGGGATAATCCCCGGCCGCGACCGCAAAAGTGCCGTGGATCTCCCAATAACCTCGCGGCACGAACTTCTTAATCTTCTCCTCGCGATCCACCAGGATGGCGAGCGTCGGCGTCTGCACCCGCCCGACCGTCGTGAGATGGAAACCGCCCGACTTGGAGTTGAACGCCGTCATCGCCCGCGTGCCGTTGATGCCCACCAGCCAGTCGGCTTCCGAACGACTCGTGGCCGCGTCGGACAACGGCTGCATAGAGGCGTCGTCGCGCAACGCCGCAAAGCCCTCGCGGATCGCGCCTGCGGTCATGGATTGCAACCAGAGCCGCTTGATCGGCTGCTTGGCTTTCGTGTAGCGGATGATGTTGCGAAAAATCAGTTCGCCCTCGCGCCCGGCGTCGCAAGCGTTGATGAGTCCGTCCACATCCTTCCGTTTGATGAGTTTCACTAGGACCTTCAGCCGGTTCTCGTTCTTCTCAATCGGCAGCAGATCAAAGTGCGGCGGGATGACGGGCAGGCACTTGAACGTCCACTTTCCGCGCACCGCCTCGACCCCCGCGGGCGGAACGATGGTCAGCAAATGGCCGACGGCCGACGAGATGACATATTCGTCATTCTCGAAGTAATCGTCCTGCTTCTGAAACTTGCCGAGCGCCTTGCTGATGTCGCTGGCGACCGACGGTTTTTCCGCGATGATGAGCTTTTTGCCCATGTGTTGGGGGAGATTCTTAAGCCGCGCTCCGCCGTCATGGCAACTTATTTCTTTTTTAAGCGTTCAATGGCTTATTCCAAAACCGGCTGATTTACAGCGCCAATGCAACCGCGCTGCCATGCGGGAAAAGTCCCCGAAGGATGGGGGGGTGCAGTCGTGAACCATCGCAGCGAGTCAGAGGCGTGCCGGTCAATGGAGGAGCTTGATCCGCCTGCAAGCTACTGTCGTGGCAAGAGGTTGGACTTACCAGGCGAGGGTATGGTAAGAGTGGGGGGGTGCGCCGAGGGAACGGTCCCACAATCTTGATCACGGTTCCATCAGCCGGAAGAAAGCGCTGCCACTGCCGATGGGCAGTATCATCTGGTTCGTAGTATCGGAGCCGCCCACGAACTGCCAATCCGGAACCGTCAGGCTGGGAGTGCGCTGAAGCTTCATGCCCGTGGCGTCGTTCAGCCACGACAGGACCACGTTGCCGTTCTGGACGAAAGGCGCGATCTTCAGTTGCGGCTCCGGATGCTCCAGAAAATAGCCCAAGATCGGATTGCCCGTGTCGGAAGCCCATTCGGTGTTTGGCTGCGGCGACAATTCGGGGCTGGCTTCCAGCGAGATGGAAATGCCAATCGTGTTTCCCAAGGCTATGATCGGGTCGCCGCCAGGACTGCGCATAAAGCCGCGAAACGGAGCGACCATCTCCGCTTCGTGTTTGTCCGGCGAAAGCGCAATGCGAATGATACCCTGGTAAACCGGCCCTTTGTCCGCCACGAACGTGATGCTGGCATTATTGTCGGGCGGCGGGAGTTGGTAGCTGCCAGCGCCTGGACTATCGAACCAAACCCATTGCGAGTAATAGTCGTAGGTACCGGGCAACACGCGCACAATGCCGTTGGTCTGATCCTGAATCGCCGCGTCCAACTCCGGCTGGTTGAGGGCGCCGTGGTTTAGATAGTGGCCGGTGTTGAACACGCCATCATAATACTCCACTTCCATGTTCATGTCGTAGCCGGCGCTGGTCGGAAAGTACCCACCCTCATGCACGGGATAGCCCGTCGTCAGGTTGTTGTCCACGTCCAAGGTCACAATCACGTAGTAACGCCCGTGTTTGCTGGCGTTGCTGATCGTACGTCCAATCTGCCCCGTCGCCCGGAAGTACGCGTAGAGGTTTGATGCATCATGGGTGAACTTGTACTCGACCAGATCGATGTCAGGATGGTTCACATACACGGGAATATCGTTGGGACCGGAATGATCGGTGTCATGGGTGTCCGGAATGCCGTCATGGAGAACTCCCGGACCTCCAACCGGGTCCGAATGTGAAGGCACGGTGGCCCAGTCGGAAAAGTTGCCATCAATCGTAATGCTGTGCGTCGGTTCGGCGTGGAGCGTCATGGCCATCCCGACGCAAAAGGCAGCCCCCGCGATCACGCTCAGCAAATCCAACGAACGCCGCCGGCCAAGACTTGTTAGCCGGGCCTCTGGTATCCGCCCCGATGATTGGATCCGTTCCGAACGAGCGGGAGCCGATTCCTGATTCAATGCTGCTTGGATTCCGGGGGGTTGTTTACTGAACGTGTTCATACCGTCGAGGCTACGCAAGATTTGGACGGGTGCAAGCCGAAGCCGTGGCGATAGGCAAAATTGCCCCCCAGTTGCATGCCCGCCCAACCTCCACTCATCGGCGCCGATTGGCCATGGCTTGTTGCCGAGGGAAAAGCTGGTAATGTCGCCCGCCATGAGCAAGGCGTTCACGCGTGAATCCGATGATGCACCCGAGCCACCCATCCGGGCCCGGCCACCATCGCTGCTGCCAGCAGGCACGAAGAATTATCTCACCGCACATGGCGCACGCCGAGTGCGGGCCGAATTGGATCGGCTCACGCAAATCGAGCGCCCCAAACTCGCAGCCGCCTCGAACGATCCGGACGCACGCCGCCAGTTGAAAACCTTGGATCAGCAAATCCAGCACTTGCACCAAACCTTGGGAACAGCGGTTGTGGTGTCCCCACCCGGCGTGCCGTGGGAACAAGTTCGCTTCGGCGCCACCGTGACGGTGCGCCGCTGCGGCAACGAGGAAACGCGCTATCGCATTGTCGGCATTGACGAAACCGACGCGGAGCGTGGCTGGGCCAGTTGGCTCTCACCGATTGCCCGGGCGTTGCTTCATACCCGGCTCGGCCAACGGGTACGCTTCAAATTTCCATCGGGCGAGGAGGAGTTGGAAATCGTGGGCATCGAATACGAGTAAATGGCATTCGATCCGGGTGCCGAAGGCGACCATCAGCCGCGCTGCCGGGTGGCTTCGTAAAGAAAGACCGCCGTGGCCGCCGCCACGTTCAGGGAGTTCATGTGGGAAGGCATTGGGATTTCCACCATATCATCGCACGCCGCCAGCACGGGCGCCGTCAGGCCCGGCCCTTCCGCGCCAAACACCAGGCAGCAGTCGCCCCGCAAATCCACGGCGGCCAGGTTTTTCGCGCCCGGCCGGGGATGGGCGGCCAGACACCGGATCCCGCGCGCCCGCAAGGCGGTCAGTTTTTCCACCAAATTGGCCACCCGCACTACTGGCTGCTCGAAAATCGTCCCCATGGAACCCGAAACCGCGCGGCGCTGGAACGGACTCCCGCACGTCTCGCCGACGATCAGGAAATGCGCACCAAAAGCCGCGCAGCTCCGGACCACGGCCCCGAGATTTTCCGCGCTGGCAATAGCTTCCACAGCCGCGAGGAGCAATGGGCGCGGGGCGCTTTGGAGAAGCGCGGCAAAATCCGGGGACGGCGGGATTCGGCCCACGGCCAACGCCCCTTGATGCAGCGTGTAGCCGGTGATGGTTTCCAACACCTTCTGGTCGGCGATGTAAACGCGGAGTTCAGGTTCCGGCCGCGCACGCAGTAGCGGTTCGAGTTGCGCCAGCCACGCCGGCGTAAGCAGCGCCGACTCCACCGCGAACCGGCTGGCCAACAAACGCTTCACGACCTTGATATTCGCCGCCACCAGCACCCCTGCCCGTTCGTGTTCGTCAATCCGGCGGAGCGTGAGATACAACACCAGTTCCGGCGCATCGAGCGCCTGAATGGGTTTGATGTGCAATGTCGCCACGCCCGAAGTAAAGCGGGCAAAGGCGGCGATGAAAAGCGCGGAGAAAACTTCCCATCCACCATTGTCACCCGAAGTTCCGACGCTGTTCCGGCGCTCCGCCAACGCCGTGAGCGAATCCGCAACCAAGCCGCGGGCTGAAGCCGCCGCCGGCGTCCGTGACGATTCCGGCTGGCTCGTCGAGTTTTACCCTCCCAGGCTGAATTCAAAACTGCAGAGACGCGGAGACGCAGAGTCAAAGTTCGTTAACCAAGCCCATGAACAAAATCATCTCGCTGCGCGCGTCCACGATAGCGAACAAGAACGGGCGATCCACAATCAGCTGAAACGGCTTCGGGGGATTCATTTCAATTCCTCCGGCATCTAGTTCAAGCACGGTGACTGCCGCCGCTTCCGTGCCTTCTTCACTCACTTCCACAAACGTCTTTTGCCGGACTTCGGAAATAAAATGCGGGGCGCCAAACATTGCGGAGAAATCCGCCTTCATTTGGTCGAACGCCGTTTTCATTCCCAGCATCTTAAGCGGTTCATTCAGTGCCAGTGTATTCTCCAGCTTGAACTTGGGCAGCACGACCAGCCCGGCGCGTTGGTTGAACCCGGGTATTGTCACCCGCCGCCAATTGTCGCCATTCATGATTTGCAGCAGCTTGGCCGGACTCGCTCCCGGGTCAGGCAGGAAGACATACATCGCCAGATCGTCGCCCATGTAGGGCAACCGCACGGCCTGATAGCCAGAACCTTTGCGGTAGGTGAACTTCTTCGACAATTCCATCATTGGCCGTTTCTTGGCCGGGCTACTGGCAGGATGAAACGGACGTTCCTTTGTCCGCTTGACGTCGAACGGGTCGAGCCACCTGCCTTTGAAGTAGATGGCATTCGCCAGCACCAAATCCGTGTAGATCGGATCAATCATGCCGTTGGCAATGCTGGTGATGCGCCCATGCGTCTGGACGCTGGCCCACTGGTTGATTTCCGCCTCCGCCTTCGGTGCGTTGGCGAAGTCCAGCGCCTTGACCGTGGACGAGAAAAACTTCTGGTTCGCCTCAAGGAAGCCGGGATTCACCGCCGCGCCCGACCGATACCAAAGGGCATTGGCCGTCGTAAGGATGACATTTGTGTCCTTTGGATTGAGCAGGATGGCAGCGGCACGGCTCGCCTCGTTCAACGCCGACAGCGAAATGCCCGACGTCTCCAGAACCTGCTGAATTTCCGCCTTGGTCTGGCCCGCCGCGCCATTCAAAGCCATCTGCAAAGCTGTCGCCGCAGAGTAGGGGGAAACAAAAATGTTCGCGGCGGGTTGCTGCGTGGACAGTTGCTTCAGCAGTTTGAAGGCAAAAGTGTTGTTCGCCACCGCGAGCTTGGACAAGTCAGACTCCGCCGCAGCACTGAGTTTGAAACCAGCCGTCCAGAAAACGGCCAGCAAAAGGCAAAGCTTGGTCTTCATGCACCGCTTTTACTCCAACGGAATGCCACTTGGCTACACAAGAGTGCTGGCCTCCGTGACTTTTCGGAAACTGGGTCTGGACTCGGCGTCTCCGCGTCTCTGCGGTTCAATTCTGTTTCTCGTGGAGAGCCAACGGCCCTTCCTTCGCAGCGACTTTGATCTTTTCACCCGGCTTGAATTGACTCCTTCGCGCCAACTCGCTCGGACCTCACGGGCCTTCGGCGTTGCCGAATTTCTTTCGCCGTTTCCCAAACGGCTCAAGTCACCCACCAATAATTGTGTGGCGAGTGGGTGGAGCCGAGGTTCCTGAATCGCGCGTTTTAGCGAAAGCGTGCCGCATTGCGGGTCGTAGCCTTCGCCGGCCAGCCGCTTCTTCGCAATAGCAGCCACCGCATGGGAAGAGTGCCTTTGCGCGAGGTATTGCGCCGAGGTCTCCAATTAGCTTTACCTGAGCTCTACGCGCAAACTTTCGCGAGAATCTAATTCTATTTTGGCACAATAACATGTATCGTAAAGCGGTGAACCTCTGGAACAGCAACAACGGAGCATGGAAACTGAATGACACTGACACCCATGCGGCAGGGAGTCAGAATCCGGTAGCCCAGCCGCGGGCGGTGGGTAAAAAATCCAATGGAACATCCCGAATGAACTCTCGCCTATTCTCGCTTCTCCTGACGTTCCTCTCCACCTCAGCGCTGACCGCCGAGGTGGTCATCAATGAGCTTCATTATGACCCGGGGGAGAACACCCTCAAGACCGAGTTCATCGAGATTTGGAATCCGGGTCAGGCAGGAATTGATCTGTCGGGATGGTCCCTCGCCAATGCGGTCAGTTTCTCGTTTCCGAATGGAACCCAGATCGCTGCCGGGGGATTTCTTGTGATCGCCGAGGATCCGGTTGCGTTCTTCGCCGAGTATAATGTTTCCGCTCTGGGGCCGTACCAGGGGAAGCTCTCGAACGAAGGGGAGCACCTCGAACTCCGCAACCACGCCGGGGCGCTCCAAGATGAAGTGGACTACCAAGTCAAGTTCCCCTGGCCGCTGGGCAGCGCGGGCGAAGGGAAATCAATGTCGCTGATTAACCCATCGCTTGACAACGACCTGGGCGGAAGCTGGCGCGCCGCGGATCCGACACCCGGAGCCAACAATGCAAACTATTCCACACTCGCCCCGCCCGCGATCCGGCAGGTAAACCACACACCAAAACAGCCCGGGGCCAACGAACCGATCATCATCACCGCCAAGGTGACCGATCCGGAAGGGGTCCAGTCCGTGAAGGTTCTCTACCAGATCGTCAGCCCCGGCGACTTCATCCCCTCGGAGTTCCCACTGACGCACAACCAACTCCTGGCGACACCCACCCTGGCTCGAACCCCCAACCCAGCCTTCACGAACACCGCCAACTGGATTCAAGTAACCATGGCCGATGACGGCGCGGGAGCGGATGCGTTGGCGGGCGACGGGATTTTCACGGGCGTCATTCCGGGGCAAACCAACCGGACGCTGGTGCGTTACCGCATCGTCGCCTCGGATGCGGCCCTTCCCAGTTCATCGGCGCAGGTTCCGTATGCCGATGACGCTTCCCTGAACTTCGCCTGCTTTGTCTATGATGGAGTTCCCCCCTATGTTCCGACCGACCGGACCGTCCGGCCCGAGGGCTTGGGATACGTTTACAGTTCGGCCGTCCTGACCTCGCTCCCGGTGTACATGGTGATCGCCCGCGCGGCGGACATCACCGAATGCATCGCGTACGATTCAGGGCTCCAGATCCCGAAAACCAGTATCGCAGCGCGAGACTGTTACAACTGGGAAGGCGCTTTTGTTTACGATGGGGAGGTCTATGACCACATCCACTACCGTCTGCGCGGCTACAACCAGCGCTACCAGCTCCAAAACAAACGCAACATGCGCTTTCGTTTCAACGAGGGACATTACTTCAAGGCCCGCGATCAGAAGGGTCGCGCGTATCCAACTGAATGGCGCACACTGAACACCTGCAAAATGTTCGGCCCGCGCGACGACGGCAACTATGGGTTGGCGGAAACCATGAATTACCTCCTGTTCAACCTGGTGGGGGTGCCGGCGCCTTCTGTTCATACCTTTCACTTCCGGGTCATTGACGGAGCTACGGAGTCCCCCACCGGAACCGGGGGCCAGTACAACGGCGATTTTTGGGGCATGGCGCTGGCCATGGAGGACTATGATTCGCGCTTCCTGGAAGCCCATGGAATGGCCAAGGGGAATCTGTATAAACTCAAAGATGGGGAAACCCGCGGCCTGGAAGAAGAACGCTACCAAGCACCGGATGCGGTTGCTCACGCCGAGGATTACACCAACATTGTGGCGAACCTGCACCATACCAAGAGCGAAACCTGGCTGAAGACCTATGTGGACTATGACCAGTGGTCCCGCTACGAGACGGTCCAACAGGCGATCCGCCATTACGATCTCGGCATGTACCCCGAGCAGGAGAACCGCACTGCACCCGTGGATACCGACGCGGGAAAAAACATGGCCTGGTACTTCAAACCCACCGCGGGAAGCGCCTATGGAATGCTTTGGCACCTGCCCTGGGATACCGAGCAGACCTGGGGCCCCAACGGCGCCCACCAGGGCTGGGACATGGCCTTGGTGGCGATGATTGATCCCACGGTCACCGATGGCCGGGCCACTCTCAATTACACGGGTGGCGTGAACGTGAAAACGAATCTTTATCTGGGCTACCGGAACACCCTGCGCGAGTTTTGCGACCTGGTCTGGAATCCAGAAACCCTCAATCCGATGATTGACCGTTTTGCGGCGGTCATCACGAACTTTGTCTCGGCCGACCGCGACCGTTGGAAAGACCATCCGCTGACGGGAACGGCTAAGAGCGATTTCGGTTCCCTGGAAGCCATCGTGACCGATATGAAGAAGTTTGCTTTCATCGGCGGAACAAACTGGCCGGTCCTGGACCGACCACTTACCTCGATGGTCGCTCCGGGCGGCCGCGCGGTGGAACTGGAGAACCGGGCCAACTATGGCGGCGATTCGAACAGTATCCCCAACAAGCCAACGGTCACCGCCAAGCATCCCAACGATTTCCCGATCAACGACCTCGCGTTTGTAACCTCGGCCTTCTCCGATCCCCAAGGCGCTGGGACTTTCAGCGCGCTGAAATGGAGGGTCGCGGAGGTAACGGACCCGACCGCCCCTGCGTACAGCCCGAACGCGGACCCCCTCTACGAGTGGAAGGCCATCTGGACCTCCGAGGAGATCACTGCTTTCACCAACGAGATCCGCATCCCTCCCGGCGTGGTTGGCGCGGGGCACGCCTACCGCGTCCGGGCCCGCATGAAGGATAGTACGGGGCGCTGGGGGCATTGGTCCGATCCAGTCCAGTTCATTCCCAAAGTGACCACCAGCGCCATCGCCGGGGATATCATCATCACCGAGTTCTTCGCTGACACCGCGGGCCCGGACGACAATAAGGAGTGGTTCGAAATCTACAACACGACCGATCACGACATCGACATCACCGGTTGGACCATCGCCGACAATGACACCGATTCGCACTCGATTGGGGGAACCAACGCGGTGATCGTCTCGCCCAAGGGTTACCTGGTGCTGGGGAGCTCGACCTCGACTTCGGTGAATGGCGGCACACCCGTGGACTACGCTTATGGAACTGCCTTTACCCTGGGCAACAGCGGGGATGAGATCATCCTCCTGGCGGGAGGCACCGTGATCCACTCAATAGGTTATGGAGGCTATGATGGCGTGGGGTATCCGATCATGAGCAACGCCGGCCCCTCGCCCACCCAGGGCAAGGCCACTGGTATGGCGCTGGATTACTGCCATGGACCGGCCAACTCCTGGGCGTTGCAAACCACCACCTACGGAAACCTGGGCAACTATGGGACTCCCGGGACGCACAACTCGGGCGTTGAGATCTGTCAGCCACCAAAATTCCTTCCGCCAACCCTGACTGGCAATCAGCTCATGCTCAATTGGACTGGCAATGGCATGCTGATGTGGTCGTCCAATGTGCTGGGGCCATGGGCAGAGTTGATCCCCACCTCCGCCCCGCCGCAAACAGTGAACGTGGTGCCGGGAGAAAACAGGTTCTTCCGCCTCAAGGCTCAGTAATCCAGAGGGGCGGATTCAACGAGTAAGCGCCGTTTTGTGCCAACTGGGTCGTGATGATCTGAAAAGTGGCAATAACGATCATCCGGCAAGCAGTGCAGGCCGGGGTTGATTGCCGCCACGTTGAAACGCTCCTTGCCCCGATTCGAAGGTACAAACAGGTGCCCTTTGGTGGTGAGCAGTTTGAGCGGCGAGGGAGCCGCACTCGTGGGCTTCGGATCCATTGGTAACTCCTCCGCACTTCCGCGCCCGTGTGTCTCCGCGCTTCAAATCATTTGGCCTTGAAGGTGAGGCCATAGCCCCATTTGCACTGACTTTGCTTATATCGCCCGGCTTGGATTGTCCCGTCCGCTCGCTTCGGCGCGGGCGGGCGCGCAGAGACTCTTCCGTGACCAGATGGTTTTACGGCTTGTCCGCCGGAGCGCGCAACAGGTCTGGATTCATACCGACCACGTAGTAGATGCCGTTCAGGTTCGCAATCGTGTCGCGGATGAATTCCGTCATGGCTTCGGCCGAATAATGGCCTTCCCGCAAATCCTGACTTTCGCGTTTCAAGGCGAGGTCCAACGATTCCGGCGGTGACTGGTAGAGGCAGATGCCGCCAAAGACATTCCAATGACGGCTTTTATCCGAGCCGTCTTCCTTGTTGCCTGGCAGCAGGAAGTTTTCCTGCGCGACCGAGCCAGGGAGCTTGTCGCGCGGGATGGATTTCACCCAAAAGAACGGGATGCGGATGCTCTCGTCCACCAAACCAACAGCCGCTTTCTTGTCGCCGGCGATCCGCAGGGCTTCGCGGAACAGCAGAATCATCGGCAGGTTGTGATTCTCGACGCCGAGGTCGCCATGCTTGGGCGTGGTCTGGGACACCGCGCGCAGATAACGGCGGTCGTGCTGGGCAAAATGGATGAGTTGCTCGAACTGTTCAACCCGCGCGCGGGACTTGTAATACTGCCATTGGGTGCGGCTCAGATAATTTTTGAGATGCGTCAGGTCGCGCGGCGGCCCGAGCTTTTCCAGCGTGACCTCCAAGCCCATATCTTGTTTGAGGTGGCGCTCGATGGTTTTCAAGATTTCCGGCGCCGTCACGCGGCCCGCCGCGAATGCTTGGTATTGCGGCGAGGTGAGCAGGTCGCGCAGATGATCGCGCAAGAAGAGGGTTTGGGAAACAAACGCGTCCTGCCCGCGCGTCGTCAGGGTTTCCGCGTCCTCCACCAGCCCGATCAGTTCGAGCAACAGGTCGTAATACAGGCCGACGCCATAGAGCGCGTTGCAGTCTTCGATCTTTGCCCGGCAATACGTTTGTTCGAGTTGGGTCAACTGCGGCAGGCGCGCGTGATAAGCCAGATCGAACCGCACGGCTTCGCTGTAGATTTCTTCCGCCAGTTGCCGCGCGCTGGGCGAAGCAACGGCGGGTGGTTTGGGATGGCGAAGGCAATCGAGCGGGCTGCGTTCCGCCCCGGCGTACGGCAAGGCGAACAGGGGGCGGTTCACATAATCCTGCGGCGACAAGTAGCGGTAAAGCTCGCGCGGTCGCGGGAAGGGTCGGCCCGCTTCCGTGGCCTGGGTCTCCGCTTCGTACGGATCGCCCTTGGCACCGAGTTGGTCCAGGATTGTCAGGTCCTCGGCCTCCAACCGGCCATCACGGTTCAAGTCGGCCTTGATGCAATCCTGGGCGCTGCGCTGAAAGGGATTCGTGAGCAACGCCAGCATGCGTTCGCGGTCCTTCTCATCCCAGCGTTTGTCGCCGTTAAAATCGCCGAGCATGACGAGTTCGGATCGAACACCCACGCGATAGAGCGGCAGCACCCAGCGCCACGCAAAAGCCAGGATGAGCGCCCCCGCCAGAAATAATACGGCGCGGGAAAGCCATTTCGGCATCACGCGGTTGCAGCCAGGGAGGATGTTGCGTCGGAACATGGGCCACGTTAGCAGCGATACTTGATCGCACCCAAGGTGGGCGACTTCGCACCCAAAGGAAAGCTTCATTCAATACCGCAGAAATGATTCTGCCGCAATGAAACCATGAATCCGCTCTCCGTCGGCCATGTGATTGGCGGTAACGACGGAGCGATGTTTAATGCGGCAGGATGACCGCGCCGCTTTCCTCCACGAACTTCACTTCCGGGATGAAGCGTTTGCCGAACCGCAGAATCGCGAAGGCAATCCACGACGTGGCCATGAAGACCAGCGCCACGGGCAGCATCGTCTTGGAATCGAAAATCCCAATGCTCGCCGAGGCCAGGCCGGAAATGCCGATCTGCAAAAAGCCCAGCATCGCCGACGCACTGCCGATGTTCCGGCTGAATGGCACGAGCGCCAGCGCCGCCGCATTCGAATACGCCAGCCCCAGACTCGACAGCGCGATGAACAGCAACACCAACGTCGCGGGCAGGCCGAACCAGCCGAACCACGTTCCCACCAGCAGCAGCAACGCCGTCGGACATTCCACCAGCAACGCCCCGCGAAAGATCTGTTCGCTCGAAAATTTCCGCAGCAACAACACATTCACCTGATTGCTCCCGATGAACCCCACCGACAGCCCGGCGAAGATCGCACCGAACTGTTTCGCGCTCACCTGAAAGACCTCCATGAAAATGATGGGCGAACTCGTCACATACACCAGCAAGCCCGAGAACGCGAACGCCCCGGCCACCGAATACGTCAGGAACTGCGGTTCGCGCAACACCGCGAAGTAATTCTGCAGGATCGGCCGCAGCCGCAGCGACACACTCCGGTCCGGCGGATGTCCGTCCGGCAACACCCAGCGCGAGACGAGCAACATCACCAGCACGAACGCCGCGAGCACGATGAACACCCATTGCCAGCCCAGTTGCACCGCCACCAACACCCCGACACTCGGCGCGAACATCGGCGACGCGCTGATCACCAGGATGAGCAACGAGATGATCTTGGCCGTTTCGTGCGCCGGAAAGAAATCCCGCACCATGGCCATCGCCGCCACGCCGGCCGCGCAACCGCCCACGGCCTGCACAAACCGCAGCGCGACGAGCGATTCCACGTTCCGCACGAACAGACACAACACCGACGCCACGATGAACAACAGCAAGCCCGCATACAACGGCAGCTTCCGTCCGAACCGATCCAGCAACGGCCCGTATGCCAGTTGCCCCGCCGCCAGCCCAGCAAAATAACTCGCCAACGACAGCGAGACCCTGGCCGTCGTCGTCTGCAACGCCTTGGCGATTTCCGGGAACGCCGGCAGATACATATCAATCGCGAACGGGCTGATGGTGGACAGCGCGCCCAGGATGACGATGATCAAAACTCGATTGTGCGTTTGGGACATAACTTGGTGCTGCCGGAAGCGGTAAATCGGGATGAAACGGGCGTGACCGCCAACCGTCCGGGGATTTTGACTCCATCAGCGCGGGGACAAAAAACATTTCACGCTCACCTGGTCAAGCGGTAAGGTGTCAAAATGAATGTCATCGTCGTCGTTGGGGCGGGATCAATCGGCCAGGCGATTGCGCGGCGGGCGGCCGAGGCCGTCCGTTGGGGAAAGCGCGATGCACGGATCAATACCATCAGCCCGGGCATCATCGCGCCCCCCCCACTCGCCAAGGATGAATTGACCGGGCCGCGCGGCGCGGGCTACCGGCGCATGATCGAAGTGTCGGCGGCCGGACGCGCTGGCACTCCCGACGAGGTGGGAACGGTCGGCGCACTCCTCATGGGTGCTGACGGCACGTTTATCACCGGCAGCGACTTCCTGATGGATGGCGGAGTAACGGCGGCGTATTGGTTCGGCGAAATTGCTCCAAAGATGTGAGCCACACGAGCAGTTATTGGCAGGGCGGGCTGCGGCGCCGCCGTGTCGAATTCAATGCCAAGACGCGGAGTTGAACCGCGAAATACACGAACTGCAAGAACACTATTTTCCTCTCCGCCTCGAACGGAGACAGGTAAAAGCTTATATGACGGGGCTTTTTACGGGCCTTCGTTGTGATTGAAACAACGAAGGCCCATCGGAATCACTTAATCAGCTGGATCTCGCCCGGACGCCAGGTCTTGTCGAACCATGGGTCGAGCGGACCGTAGAGGCGCAGGAGCATGAACCAGCCTTTGCCGGGAATTGTCTGAACCCAGTTGGTTTCCCATCCAGCCGGAGCTTTGGGGCCAAAGTAAACGTCCACGGAGCCATCGGCGTTGACCTTGAGGTCTTTGTTCTGACTGCTCACGCTCGGCGATTTTTGATCGGTCTGCACCATTGAGCGGGTCTGGTTGTCATACAGAATCACGGACCAGAAATCCTTCACCGGGACGTTGGGTGGCAGGTGCATCTTGTAGGACTTCTCGCCACTGAACGGATTGCCATCGGAATCCTGCACGGACCACGGATACTGCGAGCCTTTGCCCACCATCTTCATCTCCATCGCCGGCGTCACGCCGGTGGCGAAGTAATAAGAGAAGATGTAGCCATCCATGTTCATTACGCCAGGCGAAGTCTCGAACTTGTACCCGCCGAAGAACGGCAGACGCCAGGTGCTGTTCGGGAAGTAATAGGCATCCTTGCCGCGAATCTTGAAGGCGATGGTGCGCGCGGTCACGGCGCCAATGTTGGCGGCGTCCGCCAGGATGGCCTTCATGCGCGCATCCGGATTGAACGGTTTGCCCTTCTCAATCCCGATGGAGGCGAAGAGGCCCAGCGTGGTCTGGTCGCTGCCGGTACTGGGTTCTTCTTGGATGACCTGGTTCAGCATTTCCCAGAACTGATAGTCACCGGGCGCGACGTAGTTGGCCGGCACGCCGGAACCATTGACGAATTTCATTGCCGGCGGGTTCGCGGCATCAGCGAGGTTATAGACCTTGAAATGCTTCTTCACCGATTCCACGCCGGGCTTGGTGGAACCGTCCACGACAAAGGCGCGGAACACCAGCCAATTGCCGTAGGTACTCGGCTTCACTACGAAGTAGCCCTCGGGAATCTCGCCCTTATAGCCGGGCGGCAGGACCAAATATTTTCCGCCTTTGCCGCGG
>JADLHS010000275.1 GCA_020848635.1 Limisphaerales bacterium | reverse complement strand
TTTCCGTCCACGTCGAGAAAATCGCACAACTCGGCCAGATGCGCGGCGGCGCTGATCAGGACACTCGTCTCGATCATGCAGCCGATCATTGTTTTCAACCCGCTGGCGCGGGCGGCTTTCAAGGCTTCGTACCCGGCGCTCACGCCCCCGGTCTTGACCAGCTTTACGTTCACGCCGTGAAAACATTCTGCGCAGTGCGCCGTGTCCCTCGCCGAATGATAGGATTCGTCCGCCAGTAATGGCAGCGGTGAGCGTTCCTTGAGCCAGACCAGATCGCGCGGGTGGGTGGTTTGCGGCATCGGCTGTTCAATAAATTGGATGTGGCCGTCGCGGGCAAGCCACTCGATTCGTTCCAGCGCCTGCTCCTTGGTCTGCCAGCCCTCGTTGGCATCCACGCGAATGGGCTTGGTGGGCGCGACTTCGCGAAGTGCGGCCAGGATGGCCTTTTCGTCCGGCACGCCAACCTTGAGCTTCAACACCGGATAATCCCTGGCGGCGAGCACTTTCTTCCGGATGATTTCCGGTCGGTCAATGCCGATGCTGAAGGAAGTGACGTGATGCTGCTCGCGAAAACCGAGACCGAAGAAGTCATAGACCGGCTGGCGCGCTTGCCGGGCCGCCCCGTCCACCAGCGCCAGGTTCAGGGCGCACTTGGCTGCCAGGTCGCCTGGTGAAAGCGTGTTCAGATAATCCATGCTGCCCGGTACGTCGGCGAAGGAAAGCCGGCGGGCATCCACCCGGCGAAAGAATTCCTCCACCGAAGCCGCCGATTCATGATAGCGCGTGATGGGCGCCGCCTCACCGATGCCCGCGATCCCGTTCTGGATCATTTGCACCAACACCACGTCCACGACGTCACTGCTGCCCCGGGCAATGGTCCAAGTATTGGCTAGCCGCAAATGTTCCCGCCAGAAGTTAAGTTTCACCGCCAACACAGAACTGAAAATCACCGCCGAAAGCAATGCGGATGTGAGGCGGCGTCAGCCCGCCATCTGCCCGCGGGTGACCCCGAGTTGGTTGGCGAGCTTCAATTCCCGCCACAATTGCGTCCCGCTGATTTCGCCGCGCAACAACTGCCGGTACCTCGCAATGGTCTGGGCTACCTGCTCCGGGGTTTCATTGAGAAACTCGACCCGGAAGCTTCGGACGCCCAGCGCCAGCATTCGCGGCACATATTCCGCGCCGGTTTGCGCGAGCGAGTTGAATACCGTGTTGCGGCAGCCCACGTCGGCCTTGAGCGGATGCTCGGCGCCCACGCGGTCGCGCAGTTTTGCTTCATGCACGTCACACGGACGGCCGCAGTTCGTGTAGTCCGTGCCCTGGGAAAGAAACGCGCAGAACACGCAATGCTCCATGTGAAACATCGGCATGTGCTGGTGGATTGTGATCTCAAACCACTCGGGTGGAGCGCCGGTCAACAAGGATTCGAGTTGCAGAAAATTCAGATCGTAACTTGCAGTCACGCGTTCCAAGGCGAACTGATTCTTAAAGTATTCCGCGGCGAACCGGTTGGCCACGTTCAGCGAGAAATCACCCACCCGCCGGTCGTGGGCAAAAAACTTCAGGTGATCGTAGTTGCGGACGAGATATCCATCGGCCTTGGCGGAGCGCACCTGGTTGAGCGTCCATTCCTCGCCCGTCTTGAAAATGCGCGGCGGAGCGACCCAAATCGAGGGTGGAGGGTTGAGGGTTGGATGTTGAATGTTACATCCGCGCGCAGTGTGAAACATCGTGACCGCCTCGCGATATTTCTTTGGGTTCTCGAAATCGCAATACACCGTCTGCGTACCGCACTGCAGCGCGGCTTCAAGCTGTGCGAGATTGCGCACGAGGACGATCAAGTGCGGAGTGCGGAGCGCCGAGTGCGGAGTTTCTACCGGTGGTGGGCTGGCTTGAATTCCGCCCTTCGCCTTCGGCTCTCCGAGTTCGTTCAGTTGCCATCGCTTTGGTTGTGCCCGTTGATGTTCCAGCTCCAACACTGCCTCGCGCCGCAGGCGATTCAACTCGCTCACGGGCAGCATGGTGGCGCCGGTGACATGGTTCACCAACTCGCCGAGCGTGAACGGGGTGCCGCCGAGCCGGCCCAGTTGATCGCGTAACTTCTCAGTCGTGAGCGGCTGCTTTTCTGCGAGCGCCAGCGTCATTGTGGATTCCAGCCTTGTCGTGTGGCCGAGCTCGTCGCGCACCAGCAAGGTCAGCGGCTTGCCGATGCCGCCGTGAATTTCAAAATGAATGGGTCGCTGGAACTTTGGCGTCTCACCCGCAAAACTCTGGCGCAACCGCCGGTCCAGTTCCGGGTCACTGGTCTTCCACAATTTGTCGCCCGCCTGGACGCGGTTGAAATCAATGTCCCCATCACCAAAGCGAAGGGTTGCGGTCCCAGGCCTGGACGGCTGTCCGCTGACTTCATAAACCCGCCCGCCTTCTTCCGGTGCTTCCGGCCTGCCCGCATCAAACACCACGCCGTCGCCGGGCTTGACCGGGGCTTCGAGCTTCAGGACGACGCCATCGCGGAGCACCCGGGCAACCTCGCCAAGATAAACGCCGCGCTTCTTGCCGAAACGCGCATGAACGAGTTGTTGATTATTCGTCCCGCCGAACCAGCCTGTCGAAAGGCCACGGGAAAAGGCCATCTCCAGGTCGTAACGGTCTTGCGATCCGTGGTCGCCGACGCGAGGGGGCGCATTCCTTTCCTCGGGGAACGCAGTTTGCGTCGCCTGACCCTGGCCGCAGCCCAATTGATTGAGCGCTTTCCGGTAAATGCGGGTAATGTTGGCGACGTATTCGGGCGACTTGAGCCGGCCCTCAATTTTCAACGATGCCACCCCCGCACGGACGAGTTCCGGCAACACGTCCAACCCCGCGAGGTCTTGCGGACTGAGGAGATACTTCCGGTCGCCGAGCGGAACGGATTTTCCGTCGGCAATCAATTCGTAGGGCATCCGGCAGGCTTGGGCGCATTCGCCCCGGTTGGCGGAGCGTCCGCCCAAGGCTTCGCTGGTGAGACATTGGCCCGAGTAGGCGACGCACAAGGCGCCATGGACGAATACTTCCAGGGGCAAAGAGGAAGTGTTCAGGGGGCAGGGTTCAGTCTTTGGTGGGGAGCTGTCCGATGGTTGAATACTTCTGATCTTCTCAATTTCCTTGATCGAACATTCCCGCGCCAGCACCACGAGATTGCAGCCGAGATCGCGGGCGAAATCCACGCCGGCCGCGCTCGTGATGGTCATCTGCGTCGATGCATGAATCGGGAAGTCCGGGGACAGACGGCGGATGAGGCGGCAGATGCCCACGTCCTGCACAATGGCGGCGTCCACGCCGGCGGCGATGATGGCGCGCAGGTGTTCCTCGGCGGCGGCCAGTTCGTTTTCGAAAACCAGCGTGTTGAAGGTGACGTAACCCTTCACGCCGCGCCGATGCAGGAAGGCCAGCAGCTGGGGCAGATCCGCAACGGTGAAATTGTTCGCCCGCATCCGGGCGTTGAACTTTTCCAGGCCGAAATAGATCGCATCCGCGCCGTTCTCAATGGCGGCTTTGGCGCAGTCCCAATCGCCGGCGGGGGCGAGCAGTTCGGGCAAATGCCCCGGGCGTAAGGCGGAAGGTGGAATGTCATCCGCGCTCGGGACGCCGCTTTGAATTGTGAGCAAGTCAGCCACACAATCAGCTTAGCAGTCTGGCGTCGGATAAACAAAACCTCTTTCCACCGCTTGTCGGAGACGACGTGAGGCGGCCTCTGACTTTTCGCCATCTCGAATTTGATCAGCGACTCGTTACCTCGTCTCCTACTTGAAGAAGGTCTTTGCCTCCATGCGCCTTTGCGTTTAACTCACTGGCATGCGCGTTTTGATTGTGGGCTGTGGTTACGTCGGCCTGCCGCTCGGGGCGGAGTTGGTCAAGCAAGGCCATGCGGTCTTTGGTCTGCGGCGGTCGGGGGCGGACGAGTTGAAGGCGGCGGGCATCACGCCGTTACCAGCGGACATCACGCGGGCGGAATCGCTCGTCGGGCTGCCGCGCGATTTTGACTGGGGGGCCAACTGTGTGGCGTCGGGTGGGGGCGGGGTAGGGGCGTATCAGCAACTTTATCTGCAAGGGACGCGCAACTTGGTCGCGTGGCTGGGCGGTGCGGCGCTGAAGAAATTCGTGTATACGAGCAGCACCGGGGTGTACGGGCAGAATGATGGCACCCTCGTAACGGAAGCCAGCCCGACCGAACCGGAAACTGAAACCGCCAAGGTGCTGGTTGAGACGGAAAAGGCCTTGCTGGCCGCGGCGCGGGAGAAGAATTTTCCGGCAGTGATTCTGCGGGTGGCCGGGATTTACGGATCGGAGCGCGGTTACCTGCTGAAACAGTTTTTGCGGACCGAGGCGCGCATTGAGGGCCAGGGCGGGCGCGTGCTGAACATGATTCATCGCGACGACTTGGTCGGTAGCATCATTGCAGCACTCGAGTGCGGGCGGGCCGGGGAGATTTACAACGCAGTGGATAACGAACCGGTGAGCCAGCTCCAGTTTTTCGAGTGGCTGGCCGGGACGCTGGGCAAGGACCTGCCGCCCCCGGCCACGGTCGAGGAGGCGACCACACGTCGGCGCGGGTTCACGAATAAGAAAGTCTCCAACCGACGACTCAGGCTGGAACTGGGCTATCAGTTCAAGTATCCGGACTTTCGCAAGGGTTACACGGCGGAGATTCAGCGGTTGGACAAGCCAGTGGGTTGAACTTCTGTGCAGCTATCTTATCGTTACCGCTGCATTTCCATATCAAAAGCCGCCACAAATGTATCGAAACTCCACGCCATAATCTTGGCAGTAATCCTTGAAAGTGTGGATCGTCATGTCTGAATGGAGTAGAGGAATCGTCTCATAAAGAATGCAGCCTGTATTCCAAGCCACAATAGAACCGGGTGGCAATGACTGGATGAATGCCTTGAATTCCTGCAGTGCCGTGAATCGCTGCTTGCCGATCTGAAAAATGCGCCGTCCGTAGATGTGCTCTCCGTCGGCCCGAATGGACCATACGATGTGAGTTGGTGGTGGGGTTTGCAGTACGGCACGACCACCTGTTGGAACCGCACTGTAGTTCTCGGAATCATGCGAGCGTGGGTCAGCCATGCACCCGGCAAGGGTGGCGATGAGTGGAGCAATTTGGAGCCAACGTTTCATTGCGCCATGGGCGATGAGCGGCCAAGAGCTTGAAACAGTGTATCCCGCTTGCCGCCGCGAGCAAGCGGCGCTTTTGGAACGGCCGAATGCGGCGGAATGCAGGACGCAATGCCGTTGAATTGATCTTATAAAAACGTGACGCTCATACTGGGGAAAGTAAATCCGTGGCAAATTGCGGCTCTCTCCCTGAAAGTTGCGAAATTTGAACAATTCCGATGAACCGCACCCAGTGGTTCTCGGCGCCTAAAATGATTCCTTGGCGCCGGATTGCAGCTAAACTGACCGCGTGAAAACGCCATTTGCCATCGGCGGCCTGCTCGTGACGGTGCTGTCCGGTTTCGGGGAGCCGCTGCCTCAGGATGACGGCTATCACGGCATCTGGTATTTTAACCAGCCAACGAAGGACGAGTATAAATTCAAATACAGTGGCGGGATGGCGACTTATCCCCAGCAGCATGCGCCCATCGCGATTTATAGCCCGGCCGCCAACAAGACTTTTTTCTGTTACGGCGGCACCACCGCGCGCAGTGTGGCGGACAAACAGGAATTACTGCACATGGTTTCGTATTTTGACCACGCCACGGGGAAAGTGCCGCGCCCGACGATTTTGCTGAATAAGCGCACGGATGACGCGCATGACAATCCCACGCTCAGCATTGACGATCAGGGATTCATTTGGATTTTCTCGTCGTCGCACGGCACTTCCCGTCCGGCCTATATCCATCGGAGCAAGCGCCCGCATTCCGTGGATGAATTCGAGCGCGTGCTGGAAACGAATTTCTCCTACACGCAGCCCTGGCATTTGCCGAAGCGCGGTTTTCTATTTCTGCACACGCGCTATGCCGCCGGTCGGAATCTGTTCTGGATGACCAGTCCCGACGGCCGGGACTGGGGTGCGCCGCAGAAGCTCGCGAAGATCGAAATGGGCGACTACCAGATCAGTTGGCCCAACGGCGACGGGTTGGGGACGGCGTTTGATTTTCATCCGATCCCGGTGGGGTTGAACGCCCGCGCGAACATTTATTACCTCCAAACCCGTGACTTCGGGCAAACGTGGCGCACGGTGGATGGCCAGGTCGTTGAACTGCCGTTGACCACCACGAACAATCCGGCGCTGGCCTACAATTCACGGGCTGAGGGCCGGCTGGTTTACCTGAAAGACCTCAACTTCGACGGGGCGGGAAATCCGGTGATCTTGTTTCTGGCAAGCCAGGGTTTTGAATCCGGGCCGGAGAATGGGCCGCGGGTTTGGAAAACAGCGCGATGGACGGGCAAGGCATGGGTAATCCGCGACTTCACTACTTCGTTTAACAACTACGATCACGGCTCGCTTTATATTGAAGCGGACGGCGCATGGCGCATCATCGCGCCGACCGAACCCGGACCGCAGCCATACAATCCCGGCGGGGAAATGGTGATGTGGACGAGCCGCGACAAAGGAATGGGGTGGGCAAAAATCAAGCAGCTCACGCGCAACAGCCAGCGCAACCACACGTATGCCCGGCGACCATTGAACGCGCACCCGGACTTTTATGCGCTGTGGGCGGATGGGGACGGGCGCAAGCCTTCGGAGTCGAATCTCCATTTCACGAACCAAAAAGGGGATCGCGTTTGGCGACTGCCGGCGAAGATGGCTGAGGATTTTGTCCGGCCGGAAATAGCGTGGTAGGCGAGCTGCAGTCTTTTCCGAAATCCGAAGCGGAAGGCAGGACAAAGAGGATGATGCCATCGGGAGTTGGCGGGAAACTCAATGGCGCTTGACCCACCAACGAACGAACGGACAAAAAACTGCACGGCCCTGAAACGCGCGCAAAGCAAGTCAGGACTGGATGCCGAAGCGACCACGCTTGGGGCGGTGCGGACTCAGGTCCACGCCTCGCCGCACGTCGGTTTCGTCCTTTCCGCCACCGAGGTGGATCACGGGGCGAGAGGTGCGAGGGCGGGGAAAGTGATGTAATTGATGACTGGGGGAGAGAAGGGGAAGCTCGCCTAGAGGGGCGGTGAAGTGAACGACAGCGATCTTCTCCGTGCGCCTCGGTTTGGACGCGAGTCTTGGCTTAGCAGGATGGCGCTGA
Organism: Limisphaerales bacterium; assembly: GCA_020848635.1. Taxonomy (GTDB): domain Bacteria; phylum Verrucomicrobiota; class Verrucomicrobiia; order Limisphaerales; family JADLHS01; genus JADLHS01. The sequence continues at coordinate 5,859 of JADLHS010000275.1, read as the reverse complement.
GTATTGGGTGAGTTCGCGATTACAAGTCGGAGCGCGGTTTCAATGAATCCGAACAGTCGGTCATCGAGGATTTGGCCACGACGCCTGAATCGGCACGCGGAATACGGGCGCTCCCGGTTTCCAGACCCAACGCCGCCAGAAAACCCGCCGCCTTGGCAAGGGTTTCTTCGTATTCCGCTTCGGGGTTGGAATCCGCCACGATGCCTGCACCAACGTGGAAATAGGCCGTGTCCGCCTTGCAGATCGCCGTCCGGATGGAAATGCTCAACTGGCTCTCGCGATTGAAACCGAGATAGCCGTGACAACCGCAATAAGGGCCACGGGCGATCGGTTCCAATTCATCAATAATCTCCATCGCACGAAACTTCGGGGCGCCCGTGATGCTGCCGCCGGGGAAGCACGACGCGAGCGCGGCAAAATGCGTCACTTCCGTGCGCAACCGGCCTTCGACGGTCGAGACCAGATGCTGCACCTGGGCGAACCGTTCCAACTTTGCCAGCTCCGGGACTTGCACCGAGCCGAACTCGCACACCCGGCCGAGGTCGTTGCGGAGCAGGTCGGTGATCATGACCAGTTCCGCCAGTTCTTTCGGGCTGGTTTGGAGTTCATAAGCGAGTTGGGCGTCGCGGGTGGCGTCGGGCGACCGTGATCGTGTGCCTTTGATGGGGCGGGTGGTGACGTGCGATCCGCTCAGGCGGAGAAACTGTTCCGGCGACGATGAGGCGATTTGGAAATCGCCGCAATCAACATACGCCGCAAACGGCGCGGGCGAAACGGCGAGTAGACGCCCGAACAATTCCCAGCCGGAAAATGCGCGCCGTGCGGCGAGCCGTTGCGAAAGGTTCACCTGGTAAATGTCGCCGGCGCGAATGTAACGTTGCGCCCGCTCGACGGCAGAAAGAAAGTCGGAGCGGGAAATATTAGACGAAACATTCGCCCTCATCCCGGCCCTCTCCCCGAGGAGCGGGCGTGGCGGCCGGGAGCCGGTGGTTCCTTCGATGGCTTTGGAGCTTTCTCCGGCTGTGGATACAATCTCCCTTTCCCGTTCCGAACGGGAGCGGGTCGGGGTGAGGGGCTGATTTGGGTCGCCCGTCAGAAGTGCTGTCCAAAATGCGGCCTGCGCGCGCGCGCGCGCTTCACTGCGCGAACCGTCGGCGCTCAAACCGGTCGCAACCACACAGGTCTTGCCCAAACAATGATCGAACACCACCAGGCTGTCGTAGAAGCCGACGTGGCAATCGGGCAGTTCGAGATCGTTGACCGCCCGGCGCGGGAGTTTGGGTTCGGTAAAATTTTTCAGATCGTAGCCCCAATAACCAAAGCAGCCGCCGAGCGGGAACGGCAGGTCCATCTCGTCGAGCAATTCGTAGCGTGCCATCAGCGCATCGAGCAGATGCCACGGGTTGCCGAACTGGACACAGCCGTCGCTGGGAGGTGGCAGAGTGGGTGATTCTGGTGTATCGTCCGTCCGCCGCCACACGTCAGCGGGTACCCCAGAGCCAATTTCACAGCGGGAACCAAATGAGCGAAAGGTAAGGAACGGGTTGGCGGCGACGAACGAATAGCGCGCCTGCGCCGAATCAAACCCGGCGCTCCGCAGCAATACGATTCCCGGCTTCCCGGCGAGCTGTTCGACGAGCGATTCGGGCGTCTGCGCGGTGGCGATTTCCTGAATGAACGGGCGCACGGGGGCATTCAATCCGTCGCGCCGGTCGGCGGCAAGGCGCAAAACGCGGTCGGCCGGCGCACAATTGTGCGGACTCGCACTTCAAGATGGTGTTTCGTCGTGATCTCGTTCAACGCCAGCAACGCGTTTGGTTTGGGCTGCGTTCCAGAGCAGCCAGGTCATCTCGTCGTAGAACATCTGGCGATGGGGATAACCACGCACCAACTCGGTTCCCTCGTGGACATCGCGGGCGCCACGATTCAGGATGGCCCCGGCCGCCCGGCGGCAGATTTCGCGCACCAGCCACACAAACTTTTCCACCTTCGAAAGATCGGGGCGATCCAACGCGTATCTGAACGGGAACTCGTCAGCGTTAATCTCGTAGCGCACCGCACCGGCCGAAAGCACGAGTTCCAGAATCAATTGCCACCCGGTTTCCCCCCGGCTAACCGGGCGGTCGCCGCATCCGGGTTCCAGTGCGATCGCGGGGCGTTCGGCCCGAGGATGGTTTAGTTCGTGGTGACGCACTGCGCCCGCGGCAACCAGTGCCAGCTCGCGCCAGGCCACCGCCGTGGGGTGTCCATAGAGATCATAAACCTCGAAGGCCGCTTCCGTCAGCCCCAGCCGATGCAGCGATCTGCTGGGCGGCAGCAACCGCAACTCGCCCTCGGTCACAATCGCCGCCGCGACGCCTTCCGCCTGTAGGGCGCGGTGAAACGCCCGCGCGGCGTCCGCGCTGAGTTGGCGCTGGAGGATGCCCTGGGCATTGGCCGCGAGCCGCACCGCATCCGCGTCAGTGAGATGACGGAAGGAACGAAACGCGCGTCGAATTTGCTCCGCCGTCGGGCGGGCGGCATTCCGTTGGAGGACGGCGTAGGGAGCAGGGACAGGCATGGTCGCCGGTCGTTAAGAAAATGCCATTGGTATCGTGGCGGGCGGACCGACCCGCTGGAGGTATTCGTAGATGACGGCCACGGCTTCGTCCACATCGTCGGTGAGCGTCAGCATTTTTAAATCGTCCGGGCCGATGAAAGCATTACGCTCGCGCAATTCGGTTTTCATCCAGCGGAGGAGGCCCGTCCAGTGGCGCTTGCCGAACAGGATCAAGGGGAATTTCGGAATCCGCTCCGTCTGCACCAGCGTCAGCACCTCAAACAACTCGTCCAGCGTGCCGAAGCCGCCGGGCAGGAACACGAACGCAACGCTGTATTTCACAAAGCAAACCTTGCGCGAGAAGAAATAGTGGAAATTGACCGGGAGGTTGGCGAAGCCGTTGCCCTTCTGTTCGTGCGGCAGCTCGATGTTGAGGCCCACCGAAGTGCCACGGCCCTGCGCCGCGCCCTTGTTTGCCGCCGCCATGATGCCCGGTCCGCCGCCGGTGATGACGGGCAGATTAAGTTTTGCAAGCTGTTTGCCGAGGCGCACGGTCGCCCGGTAATACGGATCGTGCGGTGGGGTGCGCGCCGAGCCAAATACGGTCACCGACGGGGTGAGGTGTGAGAGGGACTCAAACGAATCGACGAACTCGCCCATGATGCGCAGGATGCGCCATGGGTCTTCCCTGGTGAAGGCCGGGCCATGATTGTTCATGCGCCGAGATTAGCCGTGCGGCAGCGCCGAAACAAGCTTGGCGGTTGGTGGGTTCCCGCTGCCGGTTCGTTCGGCGCCGACTTACGACTTCTTCCGAAACACGATGACATGCTGTTGCGGTAGCGTGGAAATCGTTTCCACCCATTCGAGCGGATGGATGGCCATCTCCTTGCGCACCTGGGCCTCGGTCATTTTGTGGACGAGCTTGATCGGCACGTTTGGGTCTTCACCGCGAAACTCAACGAACACGATGCGCCCGCTAGGCTTCAACGCCGGACACATGGCCGCCACCATCTCGAACGGATGGTCAAACTCGTGATACACGTCCACCATCAGAATCAAATCCACCGCCGCGCGCGGCAGTTTGGGATCTGTGGTGGTGCCGAGCACGGGTTGGACGTTGAAGATTTTTTCGCCCGCCAGTTTGTTGGTGAGCATGTCGAGCATCTCCGGCTGAATTTCCACGGCATAGACCACGCCCCTCGCCCTGTCCCCGTTGGATGGGGAAAGGGCGGCCGAAGGCCGGGGGAGCGAAGCCCCAACCGCCTGCGCCAGCCGGCGCGTGTAGTAACCCGTCCCCGCGCCGATGTCCGCGACGGCATCCCCCGATTTGAGTTTCAACGCCGCGACCAGCAAATCGGGGCGTTCCTCCTGCTGGCGTTCGGGCCGTTCGAGCCAGTCGGCGGCCTGATGTCCCATGACGTGCGCAATTTCGCGGCCCATGTAAAACTTGCCAATCCCGTTCGGGTCATGCTCCGCCCGCTCCTCGTATCGCGGGGCTGCGGCAGGTGAATTGGCCGCGCCCGCGTCCGCCTTGGCTGTGGCGTTCAGGGCGGCAAAAGCAGCGATGAAGAATGGCAGTTTCAGGATCATAGTCTGCCTTTGTCTAGGGTGGGGATTGCCGTTTGGCAAGCTCCGGCTTCCTTGCCGTTGGCATTTGCGGGCGTTTCGCTCATGCTGTTCGCCCAGTGCCGACTCCCGAAACACATTTCAAAGGCTGGGCGAAACCAGGACCGGTTCCGCCCGGGCTCGGAGCTCCGGTCTCCGACGCGGCCCACTTAACGCCTTCTTCAGCTTCGTCAGCTGCGGAACCGGCGCTGGGGCGTGAACACCAATGCGCCGGGTCGGAGACGGGCGCTGCTCTTCAGATCGAACCGCACGAGACCCTCGATGCCATCAGCGGTCATTTTCGTGTGTTCCAACTGCGCGACGGCCATCGGTTTTCCACCGACGACATTCTCACCGCTTGGTATGGCACCAGTTGGTGTCCCACGGCGTGCACTGCGCTCGATCTGGGCAGCGGGATTGGCACGGTGGGGATGATTTGCGCGTGGCGATTGCCGGGCGCGCGCTTCGTCACCGTTGAGGCGCAGCGCGAAAGCGTGGCGCTTGCAACAAAGTCGGCGCGTTACAACGGGCTCACCGACCGCTATGACCTCCGCGAAGGCGATTTTCGCGAATTTGGCATTCTCCGCCCCGACGAGCGGTTTGAGCTTATCACCGGCAGTCCGCCGTATTATCCGCCGGCCGCCGGCGTGAGAAGTGATCATCCTCAACGGCTCGCCTGTCGCTTCGAGTTGCGGGGCACCGTGGCGGATTACTGCGGGACAGCGGCAAAACATCTCGCCCCGGGCGGCTTCTTTGCTTGCGTCTTCCCGACGGATACCCTGCAACTCGCGCGGATTGAGGCAGGGGCAAAAGCGGCGGGGCTGGTGATCGTGCGCCGCCGACCGGTGGTTTTTCGCGAGGGCGAACCGCCGCTGATCGCGTTGTTCGGACTGATGCGGTCCGAAGATTTGCCCGAATGGTTTCGCAGTCGAACGTGGATTGAACCCGAACTCATCATTCGCACGCGCACCGGCGAAATTCACCCGGAGTATTCCGCGGTAAAACTCGCCATTGGCTTCCCGCCGTGATCGCAGCGCCGAGGCCGTTGCGATTACGGAAACATTTTGCGCCCGCCGTGGCCGAGCCGTAAACTCGCGCCATGCTAAAGCTCCTGCGTGGGATCGGGTGTGGAATTTTCCTTGCCCTCCATTTATTCACGCCACCCACGTCCGTTGCAGCCTTGCCCCAAGTGACCTTGCGTGAAGTCTTCCCGGCTTTGAACGTGGATCGCCCGATGTGGATGGTGGAAGCGCCGGATGGTTCAGTCCGCCTTTTCATTTTGGAACAACCGGGGCGCATTCTCATCGTGCGCAAGGGCGGCGACGGCGCGGACGCGCAGGAATTTCTGAACATCGTGGACCGCAAACCCTACGACTCCAACGCGGAGGGATTGCTGGGGCTGGCGTTTCATCCGCAGTTCCGGACGAACGGGTTGTTTTACGTTTACTACAACCAGCAGAATCCCCGGCGCGGCGTGATGAGCGAATTTAGAGCCGCGGCGGGCGATACCAACCGGGCGGACCTGGCCACGGAGCGGCTTCTTCTGCAAGTTCCGCTCTCGTCCACCAGCAACCACGGCGGGCAGGTGAGTTTCGGTCCGGATGGCTTTCTTTATCTCGCGCTGGGCGAAGGCAGCGGCGGCAACGATCCACAAAACAGCGGCCAAAACTCCGCGTCGCTCCTCGCCAAGATTTTGCGACTGGATGTCAACACAC
>JADLHS010000274.1 GCA_020848635.1 Limisphaerales bacterium | reverse complement strand
CGATTATGGCGTAGTTGAATTTGATCATGAACTCCATCCACGCCGACCTCACGGAAAGCCAGCAGGCCGCCATCCAATCCAGGGTCCTTGTCAACCGCGATCTCGCCCCCGTCTCGTCCGCTCAACGCAAATGGCGCGTCGGCAGCTTCGCGGCGTTGTGGATTTCGATGTCCGCCTGCATTCCGACCTACATGCTCGCGTCGTCGCTCATTGGCGGCGGCATGAACTGGTGGCAGGCCGTGCTCACCATTTTCCTCGGCAATCTCATCGTGCTCATTCCGATGATCCTCAACGCCCACGCCGGCACGAAATACGGCATACCGTTTCCGGTGTATTGTCGCGCAGCCTTTGGCACCGTTGGAGCGAACATTCCCGCCCTGCTGCGTGCTCTCGTCGCGTGTGGTTGGTTCGGCATCCAGGCATGGATCGGTGGCAATGCCATCTACAAAATCCTCGGCGTGTTCTGGCCGGCAATGACCTCCGGCGCTGCGCTTCCCGTTTTAGGAATCAACCCCGCCCAATTCCTCTGCTTCTTGTTTTTCTGGGGCATCAACATGTGGGTGATCCATCGCGGCATTGATACCATCCGGTTGTTGCTGAACATCAAAGCGCCGCTGCTTATCGCGCTGGGATTGCTGTTGCTGTGGTGGGCGTATCGGGAAGCCGGAGGATTCGGTCCCATCCTTTCACAACCGTCGGCCTTCGATGCCGGCCAGCCCAAGGCGGGGCAATTCTGGGTTTATTTCTTTCCGGCGCTAACGGGCATGATCGGTTTTTGGGCCACGCTGTCGCTGAACATTCCTGATTTCTCGCGCTACGCAAAAACCCAACGCGATCAGGTGATCGGCCAGGCGCTCGGTTTGCCGACGACGATGGCGCTCTACTCGTTTATCGGCGTCGCGGTCACTTCGGCCACCACGATCATCTACGGCACGACGATCTGGGATCCGGTGGATGTGCTAACACGCTTCACAAATCCCGTTGTGCTGGTGGTGGCCATGTTGGCGCTCTGCATCGCCACGTTGGCCACGAACATCGCCGCCAACGTCGTCAGCCCGGCCAACGACTTTGCGCATCTCGCGCCGCGCCGGATTTCTTTCCGCGTGGGCGGTTACATCACCGGCATTATCGGCGTGCTGATGATGCCGTGGAAACTTGTCGCCGATCCGACCGGCTACATTTTCACCTGGCTCATTGCTTACAGCGCGTTGCTCGGGCCCATCGGCGGAATTCTCATCGCGGACTATTTCGTCTGGAGAAAGCGCAAGCTTGACCTCGTGGCCCTTTATCAACCTGCGGGCGAATATCGTTTCACGAATGGCTTCAGCCTCGTGGCCATGGTGGCGCTGGTGGTGGCGATCCTCCCGAGTCTGCCGGGATTTTTGGTGCAAGTGAAGCTGGTGAAAACCGAACTCGTCCCGCCAGCGCTGGCTGACCTGTATCACTATGCCTGGTTCGTTGGTTTTGCCGTGGCCTTCGTGGTTTATCTCATCGGCCGGAAAATTACGCCGACCCAAACGCGCTAGCACGATCACCCCAGATTGGTTTCTCTCTCACCGGTTAAGTTTTCCGCCAGCAGTATCGGTTCAGCCCAATAATGATTGGCAGTTTTTAGTTTAATGAATCAAATCACTGATGATTGACAGCTTGATGCATATATGGTCTAACACGCGCGCTCATGAAGGCATTCCACTCAATTCAGGCGCGTGTATTCCTGTTTCTCTCCCTGTTGGTTTGGGCAATTCCGACGCCCTGCCCGGCGCAAGACGTGGCTTCGTTGGAACAGCGAGTGGCCCAGCTTGAGGCTGCGGCCAAGTCTGTCTCCCCGATTAATTCTGGCGACAACACCTGGCTGCTCGTGAGTTCCGCGCTGGTGCTGCTGATGACGGCGCCGGGTTTGATTCTGTTCTACGGTGGATTGGTGCGGGAAAAGAACGTCCTCGGCACCATGATGCACAGTCTGGTGTTGATGGCTGTGGTGTCGGCCTTGTGGATGTTTTTTGGTTACAGCATGGCGTTTGGGGAAGGGAACGCTTTCTTTGGTTCCCCCTCCCAATATTTCATGTTCAAGGATGTGGGCGGCGCCCCCAACCCGGATTACGCCGGCACGATTCCGCATACGAGCTTCATGTTGTTCCAGATGATGTTCGCCATTATCACGCCCGCGCTCATCAGCGGCGCGGTTGCCGAACGCATCAAGTTCAGTTCGTATCTGCTCTTCACAGTGCTGTGGGTGACCATTGTTTATTTCCCGCTCTGCCACATGGTTTGGGGCAAGGGCGGTTTATTCAACTGGGCGCTGGGCGGAAAAATCCCCGTGCTCGACTTCGCCGGCGGCACCGTTGTCCATGTGAGTTCCGGCGTGGCGGCACTTGTGGCGGCGATGGTTCTGGGCAAGCGCAACGGTTTTCCACGCGAACCCATGCCCCCGCACAACGTCGTCCTGAGCTTGATCGGTACTGGACTGCTGTGGGTAGGGTGGTTTGGTTTCAACGCGGGCAGTGCGGTGAGTGCGGGCGAACTGGCCACCAGCGCGTTTGCGGCCACGCATTTTTCCGCCGTGGGCGCGGCCTTGAGTTGGGCTGGCTTGGAGTGGTTGCTTAAAGGCAAACCCAGCGTGCTCGGTGCGGCTTCAGGCATGGTGGCGGGCCTGGCTACGATTACGCCGGCTTCGGGCTTTGTTACAATTCCGGCGGCGTTTTTCATCGGACTTTGCGGGGGCGCGGTGTGTTATCTGGCCGTGACCAAACTCAAGCATGCCTTTGGCTACGACGACTCGCTGGATGTTTTTGGCGTCCACGGCGTGGGCAGCACGGTGGGTTT
>JADLHS010000273.1 GCA_020848635.1 Limisphaerales bacterium | reverse complement strand
CCCCATCCTTCCCGGTGTGAATCTGCCGGGGTGGAACGGCGCCGAACTTCGCCATCGTTTCCATGAGGGTATAGAGATGAAAATCCGCGTCCGGCGGGAGATTCACAAACGTGAAATTGCCGCGGTCACTGGTGCCGACCTCGAAATGCCCGAGATACGTTCCGGCGCTGCGATCCACCGCCGACACGCCGACGGAAACGCCCGCCAGGGGTTGGCCGGCAAGCAACACGCGACCGGTGAGGGTGGCCCCTTCGGTCATCACCAACTTATGGTCCGGCGTGCCGCTGGCGAGCTGGTTGAACACTTTGTCGGCAAACGTGCGAGCCGTGACCTTCACCGACATCATCTCGAACGCCTTTTTAGCCGTGATGAGAAACGCGCCGTTTTCGTCCGTCACCGCGAGCGGATCAATGCCCGGCAGCGAGCCCCAACTGCCGCCGCCGTCCTTCGTGGTGATGCCCTGCATTTCGACAACCGCGCCCTCGAGGGGTTCGCCTTTCGGATCCACGACTCGGCCCCGGAGGCTGCGCTCGGGCGCGGCGTCGCTAGCTGTGATGGGGGACAACTCGATGGTCACCGGCGAACCCTTGGCCGGGTCCACCTTGGGAACATATTTGGGCTGATAACCCTTGGCGACGGCGAGGACTTGAAAGGTGAGTTGCGGATCTAGCGATTCAATCTTGAAGCTCCCTTGCTGGTCCGTTCGGGTATGCTTGGCGCAATCGGCATAGCAGGACGGACAGAACGAACTGGTACCGGACTTTGGCGCAGCGGTGGCAATGAAAACCGTCGCGGAAACGGGCAACGGAGCGCCGCCCTTCGCCAAAACCTGGCCGGTCAAATTCGGCCGGACGCCAGCATTAGTGTCGGCAGGTTCGGGCGGGCGATTTGCGGAGGCAACGGAATTAGCGGGTGACTTTGCAGCATTGGAGTTTGGGGATATGGGGGCGGGTATCGGTTTCTGGGGCTTCGCCGTTTGCGCATCGGTCAACCCGACCAAGGCCAGCCCGAGCAGCAGGACGACGGAGGGCAGTCCCCAACGATTGCCGGGCCGGAAATTCGCGATCATGCCAATGCGGCGGCGCAATTGGCGTTTATTTTCCAGAATCCCGACCAATCCCGGCATCGCCATGCGCGGAGTCAAGTTCTCGAGCAGATGCAAAATCGTCCGGCCGTACTCGCGATGTTGATCCGCGCCGGCGGCTTCGATGGCCAGGGCGTCGCAGGCCAGTTCGCGGTCCAAGCGCCAGCGCGCGAAGCCGAACCACACGAGCGGGTTGAACCAGTGCAGGATTTGCAGGACCGCCACCAGCCAGTTGAGCGGCAGGTCCCAACGGCGTAAGTGCGCCAGTTCGTGCAGGAAAACGAAACGCAATTCCTGGGTCGAGAAGCTCTGGGTGAAACCGTGCGGCAGCAGCAGGCGTGGCCGGAACAGGCCGAACAATGCCGGGCTGGCGACCTCGGCACATTCCACGACGCTGAGATGGCCCCGCACTCCAAGTCGCCGGGCAGATTCATCGAGCACGGCGAGCGCTGAGGCATCCGTAAGCGCAGGCAGACCCCGGCATCGCCAGGCCAGCCGCAGCGATGAGGTAGCAATGTAGCCGGTGAGCAGCAGCGCGCCGGCGAACCAGACCCAGAACAGCGTCGCGAGCCAGGAGGTCGCCCCCATGGACGGAAGCTTGACGGCTGCCGGCGCGGCTGAGGGGTTGGGTGGCGCCAGCGACGCTTGCCCAAGTTCAGGAGTTGGCGTAAGCGCCGGGGCGATCTCCGCCGATGGCGCAGATTGAGTTACCAACACGGGCGTCTCCGGCATTGGTTTGCCGACGACGAGTAGCGCCGCCGGGGTCACGGTTGCCGGTACAAGCGTCGTTGGGGTGGAGGGCGACGCGTGGTTTGTCCATGGGGGCAGCAGATTAAAGATGCTCGCCGCGCTCCCGGGCGAAAAGGGCAGGAGCAGTCGGACCATGACCAACAACCAAAGGGCGCAACGCCAGCGGGCGGTGAGGTGCCGGCGGAAAATGCCTTGTGCGAGCAAAACCAGCAGCACCAGCACGCCCGCCTGGAGGGAGATGCGGCCCAAACCCGGGAGATAATCTTGGGCGTTCACGGCTTCCTCCGGGGTTTGTCCTTCGGGGCGGCGGGCTGGCTTTCCAACAGGGTGCGGAGTTCGTCCAGATCGGTTCGTGTCAGTTGCTGCGACTCGACGAAATGGACCAGCATGGGCTTGAGCGAACCGCCGAACACCCGGTCCAGGAAGGACACGCTCGCCGCCGCGATGCACTCGCGCTCGGTCACCAGCGGTTCATAGACGTAGCTGCGGCCCCGGGGTTCGTAGTCGAGCGCCTTCTTTTGGACGAGCCGGGTCAGCAGCGTCTTGGCGGTTTTGGGATGCCAGGACGGATCGGCGCGGGAAAGGCGTTCGATGATTTCGCTGGCCGGAGCGGGATGTTTGGCCCAGACGGCGCGCATCACTTCCCACTCGGTCTCGGAGATGCGCGGAATGTTTTTGGCGCTCATAGATTACAAATGTAAGTCTATACGCCTACACCTGTAAGCGTGCAAGGAAAAAGTTTCAGAAAACTTAATCGCCAGAAACGCGCCATGCCTTCGGCCAGCTTCGTCGCGACCGCGACGCGGGCGAGAGGCAGTCGGGTGGTTTTCATGGTGGGGTTCGGTTTGGGGGAGTGGGGGGAATCTTGGTGGTGACGGCAGGGGTGGCAAGGAATGACGGGGGTGGTGGCGTGAGAGAGACGGAGGAAATTACAAATGCAGAATGCAAAGCTGGCCACAGCTCGAATCCGGACAGGGGGTTCCCTTTATTGACCGTCCGGTTGAGGATACTGGACTTGGCTCTCGTACTCCTTGGTGCTCTGAACCGTCTCAACCGATGGCCACTCATCCGCCCCACCTGGCGTGGTCCAGGCCCTAACGCTATGCGTGACATTATCGTCAAGGTGTCTGTAATCAGCTATAGCGGCAACCGCAGGTAAATGAGGAAGAAAATCTGCCAATTTGGCGGACGGAGAAACTTTCGTAACGCTACCCGCAATAATCCACCTCGGCCGCGGCTTAGCACCGGAGGTAGGCGCTAAGTATGTCCTTATTTCGAAGGCTGATGGCAACGCAAGTTCACCAAAGCTATTAAACGCAGCTGCGTAGGTCGCTTCTTGAAACGGGGAAGCCAAATCATTGACAGGTGTGATCATTGTCTGACTCCCGGCTCTTTTTGCCAACCATACCGCGTTGTTGCTAAACCCCACGAACGCGGGCAGGTAAGGAAAGCGCTGTGAGTTCGTCATCTCAGCACGTACGAAAAGTTCCGTACTCCGGGATTCATTTCCATATCGGAAGTGAAACAGTCCAGGAACCAAGTTTGTGCCGCTAAGACCCAACACGCTCTGAGAACATAGGGCAAGCCAGATCGGCGCAATCACATTCCCGCCAGAGATTTCGGAAAATGGCGGCACCACGCCGACGTTAATCTCTCCAACAGCTCCATTCCGTGGTTTTTTCGAGGGCCCAGCCGCTTCCTCCAACCACTGCCGCGACAGCAGAGCAATCTGTTGCCGGATGCCAGATAAAGCCTGAGGGTTGTTGCCGCTCGCGGTGAGTTGCCTCTCGATTTCTTTCAGCTTTACCATCGCGACTTCTTGGTTGCGCCGCAGATCGAACTCCGCATTGAACAAAGCTGCGGAGTAAACGTTGGTGCCGTCGGTTCCGGCTTGGTAATACTCAATGGCCGTATCGCTCTTGTTCGTGAGGTAATCAAAGGGCACCGTACGGATAAGCCACCGATTTCCTTTCACAAACACCTCGAAGTTAAACGCTTTGTTGCCCGATTTATCATCCTCTCGAGATATACTGACAACCCCGGCGGCTCGGAACTCAACCTCCGGTTTAGTGGTAACGCATTCTGCATTCAATTCGATCCCAATTACGATAGCGGCTCCAGTTACCCCGGCCGCGGTACCGAGCCCGAGCCAGAATTTCATTTTTAACCACGTCATCATTTTCATAGTTCCTTCCACAAGGGCGGCGATTGATGCCGACACCGCAGTTCCTTTCGCCGCCGCAGCCGTGACCGTCACGGCCAGTCCGACCGGCGCGGCCTGGACCGAGTTGGCCGACACCGCGCCAGCGATAACCGTGGCGGTTAAGGGCACGCCGCGTTTGCTAAAGATCTTACGCAGCTTTTCCAGGGCGCGGGCCACGCGTTTCTGGGCGGCGCGTTCTTCCACGCCCAGCGCGGTGCCGACTTCCGCCAGACTTTTGTTCTCGAAATACCGCAGGACCACCGCGTCGCGGTCGGTCGCGCCCAACCGCGCCATGGCCTCGTCGAGCAGCGGGGCGACTGCCCGCCATGCGGCGTCCGGGGCCGATTCTTCCATAGTGGATTGCATAAACGCCTCCTGTTCGCGGTGGATGCGGCGGAATTCCGCCCGTTGGAAGTTGGCGGCGGTGAGCCGGGTCGTGTGGTAAAGCCAGCCGCTCAACACCGACTGGCGTCCGAGTGACGCCGCCTTGCGGGCGAGGATGATGAACACGGCCTGCGTGATTTCCTGCGCGTTCTGGGGGTTGGCGGTGTGCCGGAAGGCGGCGGAATAGACCAGGGGGAGGTGCCGCCGCACCAGCTCGGCGAACGCCTCCTCGGATCCGCTCCGGGCGAACCGTTCCAGCAAGCCGGCATCAGGGATGTCTTGCATTCACTGGTTATATGTCCGCCGCCGGGGAAAGGAGACAAAGAATATTCATTTTTTATTTGGGGAGTGCCGGTAGCTCGGCTACCCGTCCATGATCTTACTATTGCTTGGATTTGCCGAAGCTGACTTTCCATTCATCGCCGACGCGACGAAAAATTTGATACGAAACATACGTTCCGGTGTTTGGCTGTTTTTGCTCAATGAAAGCCAGGTAATAGTCATTTTTCAGGGCGAATAAATCCCGCACGCGGCTCTCTGCGGGGCGGCTGATACTCTGCGGATTTTGCCGGATATTATCTTCATCTCGCTGAGCTTCCTTGACGCGTTCCAGCTTCTGTTCCTCGGTAGTGCCTTCGGGAAAATCCCATGTCTTCAGAATACCAGCGGTGTCACCACTGAGTTGGGCCCACATCCAGGTTTGCAGTAAGGCGGCTGGGGTTGCCGTTCCGACGTCCTTTGCCGTGGCGCTCGTTATGTTTGTCGTGGAGTCAGGAAACTGCGACAGGTCAAACGGTCGCAATACAATCCAATTCGGCTTCCAGTTTGGGTCCGATGTATCCAAGACCTCCTGAGCCGGCGGCGAGAGGGCGACGGATTCAGGTCTTTTTTGGAGGCGAGCCACTTCCGCCCGCAATCTAAGCAAGTCGCCGGTGTTGCGGTTCAGGCGTTCGTTGTCATCGCGCAGCGCAGCCAACTGGCGCGTGGTGTCGTCGCGTTCGCGGGTCAGTTGCTGGATCCGGTTGTCGAGGGGCGATTGCTGTTGCTGGAGGGTTTGGACTTTGGCTCTCAGGTTTGAAGCCTTCCGGGCCTCGTAGATTCCCGTGCCGACGGCCGCGGCGAGCGCGGCGGTGATAACGGACTTTTGCAGTGTGGTCATGGCACTTGTTTGTGTGATTTGCCTAATGATTATTCTCGTTCGTTTTTAATAGAAATCAAGACATTGTGCGCACTATGTAAAATTGTTCGATCCAGTCCTGTTCAACGAGAAAAACTTTTCCCCGAGGTAAGCATTCCTCTGAGGCTTCGTCCGACCTTCATCACGCTCAAAGTTTCTCCGTGCAGTCCTTAATGAACTTTTGCATGATTCATTACAACTATGCCAATTCAGACGACTGGTTCAGGGCTACAGGCATCAATCCCGCTGATGGTGGCCGGTCGCTTTCCGGCTTTTGAAGTTTGCTCATCAATGAACCTTTATAGATTCGGCCCAATCACATGATATGTCTTCCGACCTCACATTTATCACAAACGAGGCAGGACAAAATCTTCGGGATCGCTTTGGCGTTTTGCTCGGTGAAGACACCCGCTTTTTCGATTGTCTCGTCGGCTATTTTTACATCAGCGGCTTTTATAAACTTTATCCGTCGCTCACCAAAACGGAAAAAATCCGCATTCTCATCGGCATCAAAACCGATGGCAAAACCTACGAACTGATTCAAGAAGCCAAACAGCAGGAACTTGTTTTGGAATCACACGCGCAGGCTCGCGCGGCAGTCGCCGGGGCGGTTCGTGGTGAACTCGAAAAGTCCGAGGACTCCGCCAGCGTTGAGGAAGGTGTCAGGAAATTCGTCGAATGGATTGCGTCCGGCAAACTGGAAATCAAGGCTTACCCGTCCGAGCGCATCCACGCAAAACTTTACATCATGACGTTCCACGAGGATGACCGCGACAAAGGCCGCGTCATCACGGGTTCGAGCAATTTTACCGAAGCCGGGCTGCTCGAAAATCTTGAATTCAATGTCGAGTTGAAGAACCGCAGCGACTACGACTTTGCGCTCGCTAAGTTCAACGAGCTTTGGGCAAAGGGCGTAGAGGTTTCCAAAGATTTTGTCCAGATCATTGAAAAAGAGTCTCCTTACGCGCAATTCACTCCGCACGAACTCTATTTGAAATTCCTTTACGAGTATTTCCGCGCCGAACTTAACCAGCCCGACGAACTGGACGACTCGTATCTCCCCACTGAATTTAAGAAGCTCAAATATCAGGAAGACGCCGTTTTGAATGCCGCCCGCGTGCTTGATGAATTCAAGGGCGTGTTTCTTGCGGATGTCGTCGGCCTTGGCAAAACCTTCATGTCTGCT
>JADLHS010000272.1 GCA_020848635.1 Limisphaerales bacterium | reverse complement strand
CTGCGCCACGAACGTCCGCCGCACGGTCTCGCCGCCCCCAACCGTGATGTCCAACTCCACTCGCTGCGGCTCCAGCGCCCAGCCGTTGGCCTGCGTCTCGGATGTCCCCGCGTAGCTTCCGTCTTCACCGCCATAAACGACCACGGCGTACGCCGGCATTTCGCGCCACTGCCAGATCAGCTGACCGCGCGCCACGGTCTTCTGCGGATTCTGAAATGAACCGTAGAGCGTCACCGGTCGCATCGGCGGCGGCGACTCGGCGAGGGTGGACGACCAGTAATGTGTCCAGTCCGGGGAGTTGGCCGTCCACTCCGATGCAAGCACCTTCTTGCCGTCCCACGCGCCGGTCACGCTGATGATCGCGCCAAATGGCAGGCTCGGCGACAGCCCGCTCACCTCCACAGCGCCGCTTCCGTCGCTCACCGTGCCGTCGCACGGCTTCCACGGCTGTTTGAGAATCGGATTGCCAGGGCCGTCTATGGCGGTGATTCGCCCGGTGATCACGACCGGATTCGGTGGCTTCAAGCCGTCGCCCGTTAGATCACGCGCCAGGACGTGCAGCGGTCCGAAGGGCTGGAGGCCGGGAACCGGCACATCAGCCAGTCCTGGCAGCGGCGCCAGCAGCAGTAAACCTATGAGTGAACTCAGCAGCCTCATTTTTCGCTCGCATTCTCGCGCAGGCCGTGCGCACCACCTTCATGACATAGATATGGTTCAGGCCAAACCACTCCCCGATCCGCGCCGCTGAAACGTCCTCCAGCATCCTCAGCCGCACGATCTCCGCGTCCCGCTCAGGCAGAAGCGCCAGCAGCTGCTCAGCGGCGATCCGGGCCTCTGTCTGCGCCAGGTCACGGTCCATCTTCGGAGTATCCGGCCATCCGGTCAGGCTGAACGGTTTCAGTCTGGCAAGCTCCTCATCCCGGCCGGCGCGCGGCTCGATCCGCCAGGCCGGGATCGCGATTGTTCGCCCGTGATGGCGCAGATATTTCCGCACGGCGTTGCGCGCGTGGAAGATGGCGAACGTGGTGAAGAGCACGCCGGGGCGGTGGTCGTATTCTCTCGCTGCACGCAGAAGGCCGATCCGTGCTTCGGCGATCAGATGCTCCACCGGCTCGTCCGAGAAGACGGCGCGGCGCCGAACATACCACGCGGCTCCTTCAATCAGCCGCTGGCAGGCGCCGTCGAGTGAGTCCCACGCACGCTCGTCACCGGCCTGAAAGCGCCGCACCAGCCGCCGCAAACCCGCGTCCGTCACCTCAGCGGCTCCGTGATCACAAAGCACTCTTTCACCCGCCGCAGCAGCGCCGGCGTCAGGGGATGCCGGCTGCCAAAACCGTGCCCTCCGTAGCTCTCATACGTCCGTCCATCGTAGACAAGCCACACGTGGCCCGCTTCGGCTAGCTCACCGTTTCGATAACGAGGAGGGATGAAGGCGATTCGCACCCGGTGGTCGCGCCAGAGACAGTTGGCCACGTAGCCCGCCCGGCTGTAGCGTTTGAAGCCGTGCTTGTCCAGCCACTGCCACTGTCCAAGTGATCCTTCCGGGATACTCGGGCCAAATGCCTTCCAGAACACCCACTGCGTGAAACCGGAGCAGTCCACGCCCTTTTGCAGGGCGGTCCACCAGTCCGCCGAAAGAGGCCGCACTTTGCCGCCCCAGCGGTAAGGGATGCGGATGGAGCGCAGCAGACGGAAGCGCAGTTCCCACTGGCCGCGTGGCGTCTCAAGGGTTTTGAACATGATCAGTCATCGCCCGCAAATCAACGCCGCCACCAGCAGCCCCGCGCAGGCCCCAAACAATGTAGCCAACGACAAGCATCACAAACTCCTCTGCAAAGCCTCCAGCCCGCTCTGCGCGCGGGTGATCAGCCGGGCCAACTCCTCGACCAACTCGCGGCGCGCGGACTCAACAACCGAGCGCGCCACGGCGTCACCGGTTGTTTTTCCACTCGCCAGTGCGCCTAACAGTTCCTCAGCCGAGTCGTAACCTGCCGCCTCAACAGCCAGCTCCAACGTCGTCTTCAGCGTCACCGGCTCGCCCCCGAAAACCTGCCGCCTCAGCCACTTGCCGATGTTGATTTTCATACGTCGCCTCGCTTCACAACCTGGTCAATGCCGATCGCTGCGGCCCCTGCCTGCACGCCGAGCCAGAGCATCTCGGGGATGTCCCGCCCGTGTCCGTAATACAGCCCCCCAAGCAGCGCGCAGGCGATCGCCAGCCCGAATGCTAGGGCCTGCGTCCCCCGGCCTTTGAGCGCGCTCAAGGTCTTCACAACGTCAACTAACAGCTTCACCACGATGCCGATGCCCCCCGCAGTGATCAAAAGCTCATGCAGATTCATCCGTTCCTCCGTTCGTTGTCGTGGCGAAGATGTTGAATCGCCGTAGTCACCTCTCGTGCCAGTGCCTCAAGCTGTGCCGCAACCCGATCGAACCGCTGAAACCAGATGTTCCGTTCAGCCGCGCGATCCGCGCGCTCCTCACGCAAAAAGCGGAGCATGCCCCAGCCGGCCATAAGCAAAATCCCCGCCGCACCCATCTGCAGCAGGGATTTGATAACTTCCATGTCTTGCAAAAAAAATCAACCTTTCAGGCCACGGTTCGGTTAATAATACTTGTCGCTACCATCAGAAAGATGCACCAGCACTGTCAGGTTGATGGTGTTATTATCAATCGCCGCTGAATCGTTCGTCGCTTTCGCGTACAAACAATCTCCCTTAGCGAAAACCAGATCCGCGGTCGTCGAGATCAGCGCTGCGTTCCCTGCCGTCAAAACTGGCCCTTCGACGCTGACAGGGCTTGCCAGCAGCGCCACCTCAGTCCCAGCCGCAAGCCGTTTATACACCTGAAACGTCATCGTCCCATCGGCGTCGGAGGGATCGGCGCCGTTGGCGGTATTCCAGATGCACGAAATCTCCTTGACAACCGCGAGATAATCCGGCGTCATCGGGATGATCTCGTTGCTCATCACGGTTGCATTTGCCGTGAATGCGCCAAAAGTGAG
>JADLHS010000271.1 GCA_020848635.1 Limisphaerales bacterium | reverse complement strand
GTCGTCAGGCAGGCAAGCAAGGTCAAGTAACGGCGGATTTTCATAGTCATGATTCGGCAAGGTCGGAGCCAACCTAGCGAGGCCCGGCGCGGCGGAACAGGAAAAAAGTCGGCCCTTTCCGCCACTCGATCCGAATGAGATTGTCAAACGCCACGGAACGATAAAAATTGCCGCCTGCATGTCAGATTCAAACCTATTGCTCGGCATTGAAATTGGCGGTACCAAATTGCAACTCGTCCTCGGCGACGCAACGGGCGTCATCCACACGCGCCGCCGACTCGTGGTAGAAACCGCCCACGGGGCGGCAGGGATCCGGCAGCAAATCGAGCGGACGATTCCTGAGTTGGCGGCGGGTCAACAAATCACCGCCGTCGGCGTCGGTTTCGGCGGGCCGGTGGACTGGCGGACGGGAAAAATCAATCGGTCTCATCATCTTGCCGGTTGGTCGGGGTTTGCGCTGGCGGATTGGTTGCGGTCGCAGACTGGTGCGGATGTGTTCGTGGACAACGACGCCAACGTGGCCGCCTTGGGTGAAGCGCTGCGCGGCGCCGGAGTCGGCTTGAACCCGGTCTGCTATGTGACTTTGGGCAGCGGTGTGGGTGGCGGTTTGGTGACTGAGGGCAGGATTTATCACGGTGCAATTCCGGGCGAAGCGGAAATTGGTCACCTCTGGCTGGATCGCAACGGGATGACGGTTGAATCACGCTGTTCCGGATGGGCCGTGGACGCGCGCATCCGCGAGTTGAACCGCCAAGCGCCCGCCGGCGTGCTATCACGCCTGGTTGGCAACGAAACACGCGGTGAAGCGCGTCACGTGACCGCCGCGCTGGGGGAGGGCGACCCGGCGGCCCGACATCTCTTGGACGAGATCGGGGAAGACCTGGGATTCGGTCTTTCGCACGTCGTGCATCTGTTTCATCCACAGGTCATCATTATTGGCGGTGGTTTGTCGGCTCTGGGTGAACCGCTGCGGGCCGGTGTCGCCGCGGCCCTCGTGAGTTTCACGATGGAGGCGTTCCAGCCCGGCCCGGAAATCCGGCTTGCCGCTTTGGGCGAGGATGCCGTGCCGGTGGGGGCCTTGCTCCTGGCGCGGGCGAACCCCTAACTGCGCTCCGGTAAAAAAGTTGGTTCAACGCCCCGCACCTGATACAAATGCAGGTGAAAGCCAACTGGAAAGCGATTTAGAACCATCGAACCATGAGCCGCTTCGTCAATCTTGAGTTCGGCGATGAACACGAGGACCAGTCGCCCGGTCATTTGAATCCGGCGTTCCACGGCGAGGCGCGCTTTTTGCAGGAAGCCCAATCCGCGTTTGAGAATGGGAGCTTTGAATCCGCGCTCCGGCTCTATTCCAAGGTGCTGGAGTTCAATCCGCAAAACGCGACGGCTTGGACCGGGCAAGTGCGGATGCTGATCGAACTTGGCGAACACCGCGAAGCCAGGCTCTGGGCCGACAAAGCGCTCGAAAAATTCCCCCGCGAGCCGGAGTTGCTCGCCGCCAAAGCCGTTGCGCTGGGCCGCAGCGGCGATCTTCCGGGGGCGCTTGCCTTCTCCGACGCGGCCATTGAAGAACGCGGCGACACACCCTATATCTGGCTGGCCCGCGGCGATGTGCTGCTGACGCGCAAAGAATCGCGCGCGGATTATTGTTTCGACAAGGCGCTGCTGCTGGCCCCGAAAGATTGGCTCGTCGCGTGGCTTGCGGCGCGAATTCGCTATTTCCACGAGCAGTTTGCGCTCGCCCTCCGGCTGATGCAGTTGGCGGTCGAATGGAATGCCGGCCATTTTTGGCTCTGGCTGGAACTCGGCCGCTGCCAGGGAGCGCTGGGCTTGACGGGCCCGGCCCGTTCCTCTTACGCCCAGGCCCAACAACTCAATCCGCGCTGCGCGGAAGTCGGGCTGGAGTTGACGCGGCTATCGCAAACCGGAATCTGGTCGCGCCTACGCGGCTGGGGCCGGCAATTGTTTCATTCATGAGCGCTGAAAACCTTGATCGCTTTCTCGCCGCCGCCAACGATTTTGACGCTTCGGACCTGCATCTGGTGGTGGGCGTGCCGCCGGCGTTTCGGGTGAACGGCGAAATCATTATTGCCGACGAGGACGCGCTGACCGAGCAACAATTGACCGCGATGGCCACCAGCCTGTTGAACGAGCAACAGCAGCGGAAGTTCGACCTGGACTGGGAGCTGTGTATCTCCCTGTTGCACAGCGTGGCGGGCCGGGTGCGCGCCACTTTCTACCGGCGCAACGGGCATCCCGAGATGAGCTTCCGGTTTTGTGGGGAACGCATTGCCACCCGTGCGGAGCTCGGCTTGCCCGACCGCCTGGACGAACTGGCGCGCAAACCCAACGGGCTGGTGCTCATCACGGGACCGACAGGCGCGGGCAAAACGACCACCCTCAATTACCTGGTGGACGTAATCAACAGCGAACGCCGTTGCAAAATCGTCACCATCGAAGATCCGATCGAGTTCGTGCATCAAAACAAGCGCGCCATCGTGGTCCAGCAGGAGGTGCTCACGGATGTGCGGTCGTTCAATCGCGCGCTCGTTCATGTTTTGCGTCAGGATCCGGATGTGATCGTTGTGGGCGAAATGCGGGACTTTGAAGCGATCTCGACGGCGCTCACGGCGGCGGAGACGGGACATCTGGTGCTGGCAACCATGCATTCGCCGAACGTGTCGCACGCGCTGGAGCGGATCATTGGCGTGTTCGAAGGCAGCGCCCAGCGGCAGATCGTTCTGCAACTCTCGAATGCGTTGCAGGGGATCATTGCGCAGGATTTGCTGCCGGCCACCGACCGTACGCGCCGCGTGCTCGCGTACGAATTGCTGATGGCCAACGGCGCCGTCCGCAACATCATTCGCGAAAACCAACTACACCACCTGGAAAACACCCTGCAAACGGGTCGGAAGGATGGAATGGTCCTCATGGACAACTGCCTGTACGATCTCTACTGCAAATGCCAGATCAGCTATGACACCGCGGTGAGCCGCGCGCGGCAGCCGGATCGCATCATTCGCCAGGGCCTGTAAGCCCTGAGCCTCGGAGGGAAAGGCGCGGCTCCCATTTCATCGCGCACCAACTGGCTTTGACGAGGTTTTGAAACTCGCCCCAGTGATTTGGGGAATGTTGGCAGCTTTATCCATCTGGCAAGCCCCGATCCTTTGATCCAATGGGCATGTGAATTCTGGTTCATGATTTCAGGGTTTCCGCGCTGGCGTGCGCAGGGAGGGGTGGAAACGCGACCGGCGGGCTTCAGCCAGTTGAAACTCCGGTGGATCAAAGAAAAACCCCTTCCGGTTTCCCGGAAGGGGTTTCTGAATTTCAACTCAGATTAGAACTTGTAGATAAAGTTCGCC
Organism: Limisphaerales bacterium; assembly: GCA_020848635.1. Taxonomy (GTDB): domain Bacteria; phylum Verrucomicrobiota; class Verrucomicrobiia; order Limisphaerales; family JADLHS01; genus JADLHS01. Next base: position 5,076 of record JADLHS010000271.1, on the reverse strand, counting down.
GCCACCATGACCGCGTTCTTGAGGTCGGCATCGGGCCCATACTGACCGTCTTCCGAATGATCCCAGCGGATTTCCAAACGACTGAGCACATTCTGCCACAGGTCGTACTGGATGGTGCCAGTTAGCGCATAAACCTCATTGTTGTTGGGGCCGCCGCCAACGACCTGCTGGCGATACATATCTGCCCGACCATGGAGGCTCATCTTTTCGGTAGCTTGATACGACAGATAAAGGGCATACGCATAAGCGTTGTTTAGATCACCATTGTCCAAGGCATGTCGGACGTGACCGTAGTCAAGCGCAACCCCGGCCTTCAAACCAGCCACCGGCGTAGCGACCGTCGCGCCGAGGTAATAGCTGTTTTGAATACCACCGCTATCGGTTGAATTGTATGCAGCTGAAGAGAATCCGGTAATAAAGCCCGAATACAAGGTGGAGCCGGCGAGCCAGCCCCAATCGCTGGGCGCCGTCAATGCCAGGGAAGCGGTGTAGGCTTTGAAGGATTCTGCCTGGGGCGGATTCGCTCGTTCGTTGATGCTGGGTCCAACCGTATTCGCAACACCGAACGACGCCGAAATCGCGTCACAGAACCGATACGTGCCGAGCAATCCCGTTTGCGTGGTTGGCTCGATTGTGAACCCGTAGGAGCGGGTCATGTTCGGGTTGTTGCCGTCTTCGAGCGTTTCGTAACCGATAATGCCGTCGAACACGCCGATTTTCCAATCAATGCCATTGCCCACCGGAGTGCGCAGGGCTACATAGGCCTGACGAATGGCAAAGTCATTGTTTTCAAACCCAACGTCACCCGAAGTGGGGCTTCCGGTTGCCAAAGCGTTCGCATCCGGGCCGAACCACAAGTCCGCGCGATAGCCCGCCGCCCATTCGCTCTCATCCAGCGGCTTGGCGATGGTGAGTTGCACGACGTTCAGGTTGAACCCATCGGCTTTGTCGGGGCCACCGAACGAGTAACCGGGGAGGTTTTGGTTGCCCGTGCCGGGGTTCCATTGCATTGAGGTATCAACGTAACCACTGATGGTGGTCGAGGTCATCGCCGTCTGTAAGGCGTTCATTTTCTCCTCGGCCTGTGCCACCGATGTCAGGCTGACGGCCCCGACGGCTGCCAAACCCAATGTCCATTTATTAAACTTCATTTTGGTTCCTCCGATGTTCATGTTTGTTTGTTTCGTGACTGTCATTTCCATTGCATTTATGGGGTAAAACCGGTTTACCCCCGCACCAATACGGTGCATTTGCGGGCAGTGATAGAGAAAGTGGGACAGTTTGACAACAAGTATTTTTCGCCCTGACCTGTGAAAAGGACCACTCGCTAGAGCCTTAAGCCTCACGTCCCGCCTGCCGCGATCGCCCTTTAGCCTCTGGAATTCAGCCTTTCCCCGGCTCTTGGCCAACCGTCGGGGAACGCTTTCGGGTTACAGACGAACCATCCTAGTCCCCTACAACCAGTGGTTCGGTGCTCGCAGGTGTCTCCACTCTACGCAGCTTGCCCCAATCACGGGCAGCTACCGCCAAGAAGCCAAACCGCAAAGGACAGGGATGGCGGCGGCGGCGGAAAGCGAAACGGCTGCCCGTAAGGGCCAATGCCCCGCCATCCGCCATCCGCCTTTAGCCTTTTAGCGTTTGAAATTGAGCCCTTCCCTCAGCTTGCCGCCCGTTTGGATCAGGTGTTGGAACCCGGGTTTGTCGGACCGTGGCTTGGGGCTTGCTAATTCCAAGCCGGGTCACAGTCGTGGGGTGGTCAGTTCGGGATCGTTTAGTTTTACAATTTTCATTTTGAATTAAAGCTTATGCCGTCATTTGTTTATGTCGCCCGGGAGACCGGCACCGGTCGGGAAATTCGCAGTTCCGTGGACGCCGCCACCGAGCCGGCGGCCATTGCGGCGCTTCTCAACCGCAACCTCCTGGTCGTTTCCATTCAGGAGAAAATTGCCAAGAAAGGCCGCACCGCCGGCGGCAGCGTCCCGTTGTCCGACCTCGTCATGTTCACCCGGCAGTTGGCGACGATGATTGATGCGGGTCTGGCGATGGTGCAATCGCTGCAGGCACTGGCGGATCAAACCCAGAACAAGGTCATGCGTGACGTGATCAAGGACATTTGCACCCGCGTCGAAAGCGGCGATAGTTTTTCCGAAGCCCTGCAAAAACATCCCAAGGCGTTTAACCGCCTCTACGTCGCCATGGTAGGCGCGGGCGAAAAAGGCGGGCTCCTCTCGGAAATCCTCGCGCGCCTGGCCACCTATCTCGAAAACACCGCCCGCCTGCAGAAAAAGGTCAAGTCGGCCATGATGTATCCCACGGTGGTGACGGTGGTGGCCATAGGTATTACCATTTTTCTGCTCGTCAAAGTCATCCCGGTGTTTGGCGACATCTATTCCGGCTTCGGCGCCCAACTGCCCGGCCCGACCCAGTTCCTCATCAACTTGAGCAACATCCTCCAGCGCTTCTTCCTCCTATTCTTGATGGCTGGCGGCGGCACCGTTTACGGCTGGCTCTATTTTATCAAGACGCCCGCCGGCCGGGAGTTCTGGGATGCCCGCCGGATCAAACTCCCCATCTTCGGTGTCATCGCCCACAAGATTTGCCTCGCCCGCTTCACCCGGACGCTCTCCTCGCTCATCCGCAGCGGCGTGCCCATCTTGGAAGTGCTCCACATTGTCTCGCAAACCGTTGGCAATGTGGTCATGGAAAAGGCCATCAAAGTGTCCTCCGCCGACATCGAGCGGGGCGAAAGCATTTCCGCCGCCCTGGGCAAACACCCCGTCTTCCCCAATATGATCATCCGCATGATCAGCGCTGGCGAACAAACCGGCAAGATTGACAACATGCTCGAACGCATCTCCGACTTCCTCGATGAGGAAATTGAAACTACGCTATCCGGTCTGACCTCGCTCATCGAACCCATTCTCATCGTCGTCCTGGGCGTGGTCATCGGCGGCATGGTGATCTGCATGTTCCTGCCGATCTTCAAAATGTCCGAGATCGTCAATCCGAAGCGGTGAAGGCGGAAAGCCGCGCGGCGGCCACTCCGGTATCCGCGGGAAGTTGTGGTGGGTTTTGATACCGCCAATCTGCATCGGCAGATTGGCGGTTCTTGGTTACTCGCCGACTCCGCCACCGCTCGCCCCCTGGATCACCCCGCCCCCCAAACGGCCAGTTGGCCCGCGCTAACCGTTCTTGCGCACCACGCTGTCCCGCTGGGCCCAGTCGGGATTCAGATTTGGATGATCAAGATTATAGTGCAGGCCCCGGCTTTCTGGTCGGGCCAGTGCGCACCGCACGATCAGCTCCGCCACCGTGGCAATGTTGCGCAACTCCAGCAAATCCGCCGTAACGATGAAATTCCAATAGTGCTCGTGGATTTCCGCCTGCAGATTCGCGAGGCGGGATTGCGCGCGTTGCAGCCGCTTGTTGGTGCGCACGATCCCCACGTAATCCCACATGCAGCGCCGGATTTCATCCCAGTTGTGCGCCACGACCACCATTTCGTCGGCATTGTGCGCGTTGCCCGATTGCCAGGCCGGAATCTCCAGACTCCTTGGCGGCCAGATTATTTCCGTCGCCCGCCGCGCGGCGCGCTCGGCACAGACCAGCGCTTCGAGCAGGGAATTGCTCGCCAGCCGGTTTGCCCCATGTAGGCCGGTGCAGGCCACCTCGCCGACGCCGTACAGCCCGGCAATCTCCGTCTCCCCGTCCACATTTGTCACCACGCCACCACACTGGTAATGGGCCGCCGGTACCACGGGAATTGGTTCCTTCGTAATGTCCAACCCAAGCCGCAGGCAGGTCTGGTAGATGTTCGGGAAACGCTCAATGATAAACCGGGCCGATTTGTGCGTGATATCGAGCAGCACATGATCCGCGCCGCTTTTTTTCATTTCGCTGTCAATTGCACGGGCCACGATATCGCGTGGCGCCAGCGATTTGAGCGGGTGGTAGTCATTCATGAACTCCACCCCGTTCAGGTTCATCAACACGCCGCCCTCGCCGCGTACGGCTTCACTGATGAGAAATGACTTCGCTGCCGGATGATACAGGCACGTCGGATGAAACTGGATGAACTCCATGTTCGCCACCGGCACGCCGGCCCGGTACGCCATCGCCACGCCGTCGCCGGTCGCGATGTCGGGGTTTGTAGTATAGAGGTAAACCTTCCCGCACCCGCCCGTGGCCAGCAGCGTGACTGGCGCGGCAAAAGTTTCCACCCCGCCGGACTGCTTGTCAAAAACGTAAGCGCCGAGACAGTGATTCTCGCCCACATACCCGAGCTTTTGACTCGTGATCAAATCAATCGCCAGATGATTTTCAAACACCTGGATGTTCGCCGCCTGCGACACCGCGTTGAGCAAGGCCCGCTCGATCTCGCGCCCGGTCACGTCTTTCGCGTGCAGGATCCGGCGCTTCGAGTGCCCGCCCTCCCGGCCAAGATCAAGTTGCCTGCCGCCATCCTCGTTCGGCGCGTCGCGCTCGGAGAACTTCATGCCCAACGCGATCAACTCCGAGATCCGCGCCGGGCCTTCCTCCACAATCGTGCGCACCACGGCCTCGCGGCACAGCCCCGCGCCCGCCGTGAGCGTGTCCGCGACATGCAACTCAACTGAATCTTCCTTGCTGGTCACGGCCGCGATCCCGCCTTGGGCGTAATTCGTGTTCGATTCGGCGCGATTCTTTTTGGTGACGATGGCCACGCGCCCATGTGGCGCGACCTTGAGCGCGAAGGTCAGTCCGGCGATGCCACTGCCGAGAACGAGAAAGTCGAATTGCTTCATGCCCCGACACCATTACCGGAAGCGGTCCCGGAAGCAATCGCAGGCTTCTACGGGAATGCTGGAGCGCCCGGCAGGTTTCGTCCCGCCCTGCATTTCGTGGTTTCTCCGGTGGGCGGTGCTCCTTAGACTCCGCTCCCGATGTCGCAAATGCTCAAGTCCTCCGGCGCGATGGCCGTCGCCACCCTGACCAGCCGTGTGCTCGGTCTGGGGCGCGAAATGGTCTATGCCGCGTTCATGGGCAATGGCTGGGTCGCCAGCGCGTTCACGCTCGCGTTCCAGGTGCCGAACCTAT
>JADLHS010000270.1 GCA_020848635.1 Limisphaerales bacterium | reverse complement strand
TATGCCGCAACCCTTATCCGACGCTCGCATGACTGGCTCATCGTCGCCATGATGGACGCGGCGCCGAACGCCTGGGCCTTATTCACAATGACCTCGCCGCGCCCGGAAGGGCCGTGGTCGGAGCGGCGGTTGGTGCGCCACGTGGAGCGCGATGAATTTCATCCACCGCTGATGGAGTTCTTCCCGTCGTTCGCACACAAAGGAATTTTGTATGTGCCGGCCACATCGGTGGCCTTGAATCGCAATTTCAATCTCCTGTTTCAAGTGCCGCTGGAGCGCGCCACTGAACCGGACGCATGGAAAATCGCCCAACACGGTTCCCTGTGGCACAGCGAGGACGTGGAAAATGAGAGCTACGGTCTGTGGGGACAGACCTTTTCCGGAAGCGTGGATGCGGGCGGAATACTGCGAGCCATGTTCAACAGCCGCGACGCGCGAGGCATGGGCACCGTCAATCTCGCGCGGCGGTCTTGGAAACAACCGCTGCGTGATCGCGGCTTCGTGCTGACGGGACATCAAGGCCCGAGCTTCACGTGTCAGCGTCAAACCTTTCGCCAGTTCAGTCTGGCGGCGACCCTGCGTTTGCGTGGCACAGCATGGCTGATCTGGGATTATCATGGCGCTCTCGGTCCCAACTTGCCGCAGTCCGATGCAACGCTGCATCCCCTGGCCAAGACGCGCTTCCAAGCCGTTCAGCTCTCTCCGGCGGGCTGGCAGGTCATCCGCATGGATGAAACGGGCCGCGCCACGACCCAGGCCTCCGGTGCGGTCACCAATCTCCCTACATGGCGAATTAACCTAGAACGCAAACGCGACGGTACTATGGCGCTCCGCAGCGACGGAAATGAACTCTGGACCAGCCTGCCGGATGCGCGAGTCGCTGAGGATGATCCAGGGGCGGTCGGATTGTGGGTCGAACCTCACACGCATTTGTTTGTGGACGAATTTCAAATCGCTGGCCAACCGCTGCCTGCGAAACTGAACTATCTCGGTTTGGAAGCCCTGCTCGGTGCCGGTGAGAATCTGGAGAATTGGCAGGAGCGATCCGGCCCGAAGTTTCGTTACGGCATCGGCCTCGTCGCGAAGCAACCGCAAGCCCGGGTGAAATGGAACGTCACGGGCAAACGCCTCACCTTGTGGAGTCCACGCGGCCCGGAATTCGGCGAAGCAGAAATTCGCGTGGACGGTGAGCGTGCGACCGTGGTGAATCTTTACGCCGAGAAGAGCGAGCCCTCCCAACCGGTCTGGACCAGCAAGCAACTGCGGGGCGCATTCCATGGCGTGGTATGGGAATCCGTGAAAGGACTGCTGCCAGTGGACTGCCTGCAAGTGGAGGATTGAAGCCCATACGGAGCGACAGCAATGAACCAAAACCGATTGAGCCTCACGGCTGAACAGCCCAAGAACAAGAAATGCCACTGGTGGTTCCGCGTTTGTTGGGTCGTGATCGTCCTGCTGCTTGGGTTGGGGGCACTCATTTATTTCGTATATGTGTTGCCGTTCTGGGGCATTCCATTCAATCAATCGCGTCATGGCCGCGTGCCGCTCACCCCGCCGTGGGCGCTCGAATGCTGGCTCTGGGAAGACGACGTCAACAATGCTGCCTTTGTCAAAGAGTTGCTGGACGGATACGCGAAGCACGATTTGCCAGTGCGCACGATCCTCATTGATAGTCCCTGGAGCTGGCGCTACAACGATTTCAAGGTGGATGCAGATCGTTACCCCGAGCCGGAAAAGTTCTTTCGCGGCCTCCAGGATCAGGGTTATCGCGTGGTCCTCTGGATGACGTGCATGGTGGACAGCTACAGCAAGGACACCAAGATTTCCGACTCCCAGGAATTCTATGACGAGGCCCGAACCAATGGTTACCTGGCCGCTGGCGCGCCCATGAAGTGGTGGAAAGGCAGGGGCGGATTCATTGATTACTCGAACCCTGAAGCCATGAAATGGTGGCGCAGTCTTCAGCAGCAGGTGCTCGATTGGGGGGTGGACGGCTGGAAGCTCGATGGCTGTGATACGTTTTTTTCCGGTCGGGTCGGAAAACTTCCGGTGCCGTTCAACCGTACGCATGCCGGCTGGATGACCACCCGCCAATACATGGACCACTACGCGCGCGACGAATATCAACACGGCCTGAGCCAAAACCCCCAATTCGTCACGCTGATCCGCGCACTGGATCGCCCCTGGAGCCATCCCGAGGGTTTTGCGCCGCTCGACGCAGCGCCGGTTACCTGGGTCGGCGACAATCGGCACACCTGGAAATACAAGGATCGGGGGATTGAAGGGGCCATCAGCGACATTCTGGACAGCGCCCGGCTCGGCTACTGCGTCATTGGCAGCGACGTTGCGGGCTACAACGGTCGTAGCAATCCCGATGACATCGGCCCGGCCACGGCAGCGTTGTTGTCCAATTGGAGACCAAAGTCGGAAACGAATGTTTCCACCAGCACGGAGTTCGGCACCGCCGTCAGCAAGGATGAAATCGCACCGAACATTTACATCCGCTGGTCGGAATTCTCGGCTTTCTGCGGACTCTTTCTGAACGGTGGCCATGGCGAGCGCCGCCTGTGGAAACGCACGCCACCGGAGCTGGAGATCGTCCGCAAGTTCGCCTGGCTGCACACTGAACTTGGGCCCTACATGTATTCGTACGTCGTGCAGTGCCACAACGGTGGCCCACCGCTGATGCGGCCCCTGGCGGCTGGGCAATTCCAATATCGGTTCGGTGACGATTTTCTGGTCGCGCCGATCTATGAGGACAAACTTGCCCGCACCGTGTCGCTGCCCCCTGGCGGATGGCGCTATCTGTTCGAGGATGACGAGCTCCTTCAGGGCCCGCAGACATTGACGCGCGATTTCCCGTTGGACGAATTTCCGGTCTTTGTCCGCGACGGCGCGATCGTGCCGCTCAAAGTAACGCGCTCCTATACCGGCTTTGGTGATCAGGAGTCGGCGGAGTTTACGACCTGGCTCATCTATCCAAAGGGCCGGAGCGAATTCACCCTATGGCATCCCGAAAGCCATCCCCGACCTGAAACCACCACGGTGAAAGTGGATGCGGGCGCGTCGCTAAAAATTGAGTTCTCCGGCACGCACGCGCCCCATATCCTCCGCATACTGGCCGCGGAAGCTCCCGCCGGCATCACCCTCGACGGTCGGAACCTGCCCCAAGGAGACGCGTGGAAGTTCGATGGGGAAAACCGCCGGATTATCGTCAAGACGCGCTATTACACGAACGGCACTTATTTGATCTCGCCTGGCGCAAGCCAGTAATCAATGCAGCCCGCCTCCCGGTGTGGGTCTTCTGCGCAGGGCCATGCAGCCCCTCGCCGACGGACGGACCCGACCGTCTTCAGGGTTATGTCCCAGCCCTGGACGCACGGGACGCGCTGCGTGACGCTCAGTCGGTGGGCATCAAGAAGTTCGGTGGGGTGGTGGTGCGCTCGCGCGCTTCGGTTTGTGGTTTCAGGTCGTTCGGGACTGAGGCGGGCAGCAAGCGGAATGACTCCAACGCGGGGCCAAGCGGGTCAAACATTTTGGAGATTTGCTTGACCCGTCGGCCCATCAGGGTTGAGATAGGAAGTCGGTTGCCGTCAACCATTCAGCACCGTGTTGGATGGAACTGGCGGCAAACCCGACGAATGCCGACGAACAAGAAAAGTCATGAGCGAATTTACCTTCTCCTGCCCGCTTTGCCATCAAGACATTGTCTGTGACGAACAGTATCATGGCCAACGATTGCAGTGCCCTATTTGCCAGGGTGAGATCACAGCCCCAGCGGCCGAAACCAAACCGGCCGGGAAGCTGGGCATCCGGATGACCGGTGGCGAGAAGCACATGCCGGTGGGGCCGAGGTTTCAGAAGCCGGTGGTCGCGGAAAAGAAATCCGGTCTGGGCAAGGGGGCCATGGTTACAGTTGCCATTCTTCTGGTTTTGGTGATGCTTTTCTTTGTGGCCCGCTACACCGGCTACGACCGCTATTTGCCCGCCTTTCTCGGCCGACGAAGCCCAACGATCGCGGCCGACACGACGGCGGGGGCCGGCCCTGACAAAACCGCAGCGGCCCCGGCTGAAGCGGCTGCCGCCACTCCGCCGCCCCCGCCCGCCCCGCCGGCGCCCGTGGGGTGGATGACGAATCTGGCCAATGCGGAGATTCCTACCAACACCGTGCATGGCAAAATTACCGCGACCGACTTCAATTGTGACAGTGCCCAAGTCGTGAACGGGATTCTGTTCTTGCGGCAGGGAAAGGATGCTTCGCCGGATCTTGAACTGGGCGTCTTGTTCGGTTTGCGAGCCGGGGAGAGCCTAGCGGGCAAAACGTTCGACGTTGGCCCGGAGGCCCGGGTCGCCCCGCGCGTGTGGAAGAAATGGCGAGTGGCGGGGAAACCGGTCCTGCAACAAAAAGTTTATTCCAAGGGCTACGCCATGAAACTGCAATTCGGCGAGGTGACTGAAGACAAAATCTCAGGGAAAGTCTATCTGTGCTTGCCGGATGAGGAACAAACGGCCGCAGCCGGGAGCTTTGTCGCCAGCTTCAGCGCCGCAATGGTCGCGCAGCCCGCAGTCCAGCCGGCGACCACTCCCGCCACGCCGATGAGCGAGGATATGCGAAAGCGATACGGCGTACGCGGACCCGCGCGCCCGTAAAAGCCGGGCCGCCGGGCCCGGCCCGGCCCCGCAAGAAGTCCAGCGCTTGCGACGACGGTTTGATTGAAATACGGCGACTGGATTTCCGGTGCCGCGTTATACCATTTTGGTGAACCCCGGGATGGCCATGGGGGCGATGGGCAGCTTCATTTTCCAATCAAGTTCCTGCGGCACGAGCGCTTCCTTCGAGTTGAGCACTTCCTCCCAAGTGACTTGCTGTCCGGTGTAGGCAGCCATGCGGCCCATAATGCCCAGTAGGGTACTTTGCACCATCCGATCACTGTCGTTGATGAGCTTGCCGCTGCGAATGCCGGCGAAGAATTCATTGTGCTCGTTCTGGTACATGTTGCTTTTCGCCCCGCGATAGCGCCACGGCTGTTTGCCGCGAATAACGGGGCCGGCCGCGGCGGTGATTTTGCCGATGCCTTCCGTCCCCATGATGCAATCGGAATTCTCCGCGTGGCAGTTGCTGATCTGGCGCTGGCCGAGAAAGGCCTGCACCTCGCCGGGGAAATCATAGACAACAAACATGTGATCGTAGATGTTCCCCTCGTTGTTCTTCGTCTGGCGGCCACCCACCGCGACCGCTTTGATTGGTGGCACGTCCTTCATTGCCCAGGCAATCTTGTCCACGCTGTGGCACGCCTGCTCGACCAGGCCATCGCCGGAGAGCCAGACAAAGTTGTACCAGTTGCGCATCTGCCATTCGAGGTCGCCCATGTCCTGGGGCCGATCACCCGCCGGCGGCATCGGCTTCACCGGGCCGGTGTAATAGTTGGCGTAGATGGCGCGAATGTCGCCAATCGCCCCGGCATGAATGTTCTGATAGAATTCCCGCCGCGGATGATCGTAGCGCCAGCAGAAGCCCGCCAGCACGGAGATTTGTTTCTCCTTCGCCAGTTTGGCGCTCTCGATCACCGAGCGCGCGCCAGCGACGTCCGTCGCCATTGGTTTCTCGCAGAATGTGTGTTTCCCCGCCGCCACCGCCGCTTGGAAATGCACGGGGCGAAAGCCGGGCGGCGAGCACAGCAACACGACGTCCACCCCGCTATCAATCACTTTTTGATAGGCGTCCAGGCCGGTGAAGCATTTCTCCGGTGTCACCTTTACGCGGTCGGGATGTTCCTTTTGCAGTTCGCGCAGCGCGGGCTGCACTTTGTCATTGAAGGCGTCGCCGACCGCAGTAAGCACGACGTTTTGATCCGCGTGCAACGCTTCGTTGGCGGCCCCGGTGCCGCGTCCGCCACAGCCGACCAGTCCGACACGCAGGGTGGCGCTGTTCTCGGCGGCGAACAGCGAGCCGGACAAAATGACCGGGGCGGCGAGGGCGCCGCCGATGAGGGCGGAGGAAGTGCCGAGAAATTCCCGGCGTGTCGTTAGTTTGCTATTTGATGTGTTCATATCGTTCTGTGTTTTGGAGTTTAGGAATTGGCTGGCGGTGAAAATACATTGGGCTTACGCCCAGTCGGGGCCGCGCTGCGGGGTTGGAACAAAGGCAGCCCCAGTTTCCAGCGGATGCCCGCGAGTCGGAGGATCAAGATGGCGCCAATGGCCAGGAGGCGGTTCTGTGGCTGACCGGGAAAGAAATGGTTGAGCAACAAGAACAGTCCGGCTCCGCAAAAAGCCGCAGTGGCGTAGAGATAAATGCCCCGCCGGAACACCAGCGGAATTTCACCGGACAACACGTCGCGCATCAGGCCGCCGCCCACGCCGGTTACCACGCCAAGGAAGATCGCGATGGTGGGTGCTGCGCCGCAGCCGAGTGACTTTTCCACACCGATCATTGTGAAGAGCGCGAGGCCAAAGGCGTCGGCGATGAGCAAGACCGTTTGCGGCAACTCCCAGAAGCGCGCGATGATGAACGTGGCCAGCGCGGCGATGACCGCCGTGTGAACGTAGCGTGGATCGGCAATCCAAAAAATCGGGGACACATTCAAAACAAGATCGCGGACGGTGCCGCCGCCTAAGGCCGTGACCAGCGCCAGCACGACCACGCCAAACAGGTCGAGTTGTTTCCCCCTGCCGGCCAGCACGCCCGTGACGGCACAAACCGCAACGGCGAAATGTTCGAGGGCGTATTGCACAATGAGTCAGCGGGTCGGCGGCTTCATAAACCCAGGTTGCGCTTAACCGCGCCGCACGCCTCGATTGCGAACTCCAGATCAGCGCGCGAATGCGCGGCGGAAATTTGCGTGCGAATGCGCGCCTTGTCCTTCGGCACGACGGGAAACGAGAAACCGATCACATAGACGCCCTGCGCCAGCATCGCCTCCGAAAACCGCGTGGCGAGTGCGGCGTCGCCGAGCATCACCGGGCAGATTGGATGGGTGCCGGGCAGGATGGAAAAACCGAGCTTCCCCATGCCTTCCCGGAAGAACCGCGTGTTGGTCTCCAGTTGGTCTCGCAAGGCGGTGGATGCCGTCAGCAGCTCCAAGACCTTGAGCGACGCTCCGGCGATACTGGGAGCGAGCGTGTTGGAAAACAGGTAGGGCCGCGAGCGCTGGCGGAGTAGCTCGATGATTTCCTTGCGCCCGCTGGTGTAACCGCCGCTGGCACCACCCAGCGCCTTGCCGAGCGTGCCGGTCGTGATGTCCACGCGACCCAGCACGCCACAATGTTCAGGCGTGCCGCGGCCCGTCTTCCCCATGAAGCCGACGGCGTGCGAATCATCCACCATTACGAGCGCACCGTATTTATCCGCGAGATCGCAGATCGCCTCCAGGTTGGCGATGTAGCCGTCCATGGAGAAGACGCCATCGGTCGCGATCATTTTGAAGCGCGCCTTGTTCGCATCGGCTTCCTGCAACTTCGCCTCGAGGTCGGCCATGTTGTTGTTGAGATAGCGGAGGCGTTGCGCTTTGCAGAGCCGCACGCCGTCAATGATGCTGGCGTGATTCAATTCATCGCTGATGATCGCGTCTTCCGCACCGAGCAGCGTTTCAAACAAACCGCCGTTGGCGTCGAAGCACGAGGAATAAAGAATCGTGTCTTCCGTGCCGAGAAACTCGCTGAGCTTCTGTTCCAACTGCTTGTGGACGCCCTGCGTGCCGCAAATGAAACGCACGCTGGCGCAACCATAACCCCATTGATCAAGCGCCGCCTTGGCGGCCGCAGCCACCGCGGGATGCTGGGCGAGGCCGAGGTAGTTGTTCGCACACAGATTGAGCACCGGCCGGCCATCGGCCACGCGGATCATTGTGCCCTGCGGCGTGGTGATGACGCGCTCGCTTTTGTAAGTTCCCGCCGCGCGGACGGCGGCCAGTTGGGCGGTGAGGTGTTGCTGGAATGCGGTGTTCATTGGCCGGTTGAAGTTGCGTTACCATCCAGTGTCCGGATGGGAAAAAGGTCTGATTTGACGTGCTGCTGTTTCATGATCGCGCCGAGGCTGGCCACGAGGTCGGGCTGTTGCCCGGCCACATTGTTAGTTTCGCCGGGATCGCTGGCGAGATCGTAGAGCTCCATGACGGTTGTCGTCACATTGGCGGCCGATTTGTTTGGGTTCAGCTTGGTTTGGATGGCCTTCCAATCGCCGACGCGGACACATTGCTGGCCGCCGTAGCCGGGCGACTCGCGATAGAGGAAGGGGCGCGGCGGCTGTTTGTCACCGCGCAATGTCGGTGCGAAGCTGATCCCATCAATGCCTGCGGGTGTGCTTGCCCGGTTGCCAATCAGCTCCAGAAATGTGGGCAGCCAGTCTTCGAAGCCGGTCACGCGGTCGCTGATTGAACCGGGGGCAATCTTGTCCGGCCAACGAACGAGGCACGGCACCCGGAAGCCGCCTTCGTAATATGAACCCTTGCGTCCGCGAAAGCCTCCCGCGCTCTTGAAGAATTCCGTGTCAGTCCCGCCGAGCTGGTCGTAGAGCGGTCCGTTGTCGCTGGTGAAAATGAAGATGGTCCGCTCGTCGAGGTCGAGATCCTTGACCAGTTGCAGCACCCGGCCAACCTCCCGGTCCATCCGGGTGATCATCGCGGCGTAAGCCGCCCGCGGGGTACGATGGGGGAGATAGCCGCGGCCGCCGGGGTACGGCGTTTCGGGATAACGACCGGCAAATTCCTCGAGTGAATCCTCCGGCACTTGCAGCGCGAGGTGCGGAACGGTGGTGGGGTAATAGAGGAAGAAGGGCCGCGTTTGGTTGTCGCGGATGAACTGCCGTGCTTGTCGGCTGATCACGTCAGGGGCATAATCGTTGCCGCTGAATTTCGCGTAGCTGGCGGCGGCGTTCGGGTCCGCGCCGGCCGGCAGCTTTTGGTGCGCGACGAATTCGGGATTGTTGAGCCCGACGCGCGTCGAGTTCGACCACAGGTGCGTCGGATAGTAATTGTGCGCCACGGCCTGGCAATTGTAGCCGTAGAAAGTATCGAAGCCCTGCTGAAGCGGATCCCCGCTCGTGCCAACCGCCCCGAGGCCCCACTTGCCAAAACCGCCGAGCGTGTAGCCCAGTTGCTTGAGCGTGAGCGGGAGTTTGAGTTCCCCGGCCGGCACCGGCTCCTGGCCTTCGCCCTCGGGGCCGAGACCGCCGCGGTTATCCCGGATGTAACCGTGGCCGGGATGTTTGCCCGTCATGAGGGCGCAACGCGACGGGGCGCAGACGTTGTGACCCGAGTAATGCGCCGTGAACTTCATGCCTTCGGCGGCGAGCCGGTCAATGTTCGGGGTCGTGAACTGCTTCTGGCCGTAACAACTCAGATCACCGTAGCCCAGGTCGTCGGCGAGAATGAAAACGATGTTGGGCCGGTCCTTTGCCAGTGCAGAGCAAGCCAGCATGACCGAGAAGCAAAGATTACATGCGAGTTTCATGTCGGTTCGTCCAATCTGGCAGCCGCCGGCTGTGAAAGTGCAAATCGTCGCGCCTCATTTCGTCGTCTGGCCTTTCGTGGTCGAATTCAGAGCGGGCTCGGCGTACAACCCGACCTCCGAAAGGGCAGGGCAGGCAGCCGCCTGGGTGATGCGCAACCGGACCTTGTCGGTGGTGAGGGAATCGAAACGCAGCAGCCGACGATTGCCGATGCTCGTGCCTTTGGCAAACTCAACCCATTTCCCGTCCTGCCAGCGATCCAACGCAAAAGCGTCGATACGCTGGCCCAGCGGCAGATACTCCCGGAGGTTGACGACGTTGAAAGTGGTGGGCTTGCCAAGGTCAATTATGAGTTCGGGTTTGGTGACGTTGTCGTCGGTTGACCAATAAGTGTCGCGTTTTTGATCAAGAAGGTTTTTCGGGGCAAATTGTTTTGCTCTGCCGCGGGTGTTGCTCGCGGTAAGTTTCGCGCCACGGGCTAGGTCCTTCGCGAAGGTGGCGTCCAGAATGCGACGAAATTCCCGCAGCGAGGCGATGTCGTTTTCGTGAATCTGCCCGCGCCGATCCGGCGGGAGGTTCAGGTTGAGGTCCGCGCCGCGTCCGACCGACTGATAGTAAATGTCGAGCAACTGCGCCGGGGTTTTGACCCGGGCGTCCTCTTTGGCGTGATAAAACCAACCAGGCCGGATGGAGACATCGCACTCGGCGGGAATCCAGTCGGTGCCGGGACGCTCGCCGG
>JADLHS010000269.1 GCA_020848635.1 Limisphaerales bacterium | reverse complement strand
TAGCTCACCAGCCCGGCATCCGCCTTGAGCACCTGCGTGTAGGAAAGCTTGATGCGCTTCTCACTGTTCGGCGCGATGGGAAAGATGCGCACCTTGAACACATCGCGGTCGGCGTATTCGAGCAGTGCGGGGTCTTTGAGCTTCCGCACGATGCCCTCGTAAATCGCGCGCGCCTTCGCAGCAGGCAGCAACTCGGCCTCGACCATTTTGCCGCTGATGTCCATGGTGAACTTGTCAATCTGCGCGCCTTTGGGGATGGGAAAAAGATACGTGCCTTCCAACTGCTGCGGATTGGGATTGAAAAACTCCTGATCAACCGAGGTGGTGGCGATCTGGCCGTCAATCTTGACGTTGACATGGTGATAGACGACTTCCAGCGGCGCGTAAGGCCGGGGCGCGGGCGGCAGCGGGCGGGGCGGCCAAGGGGGCGGAATCGGATGCGGCGGGCGCGGGCCGGGCAGCCAATGCGCCTCACTGACGATGATCAGCCCATCCGCGTGGCACTGAGGAGGGGCCAGCACGCCGAGCAGAACCAACCAAGCCGAGAAAGCGATAATCCGTTTCATGCTCGGTTGGACGGAGGTGGACGAGAAATACTCCCGGAGGAGATTCGAGAAAATTTTCAGTAGTCCTGACGCTGGCTGAACCCCAAAGAACTCGAAGCAAACTGACTTTGTCCGACGCAAGAATGATCTACCCGGAAGTTGAGTCGGGGAAGGTGCTAAAGTGCCATTCTGCCCGAAGTTTTGTGAATCTTGAGCCGCTTTGTGGAAGTTCAACCTCCGGTGGCAGACGGACGGTAATTCTGGCGATGGGGTTGCCGTCGCCCCGGACAGATCCTTACCTGGTCCCCGTTGGCCAGTTGAAACAAGAAAGGCGGC
The DNA here is from genome assembly GCA_020848635.1 of Limisphaerales bacterium. Lineage (GTDB taxonomy): Bacteria > Verrucomicrobiota > Verrucomicrobiia > Limisphaerales > JADLHS01 > JADLHS01. The sequence goes on along the minus strand of JADLHS010000269.1, from coordinate 3,592 downwards.
AAGTGAAAACCACTTCCCGCCATTTCGCTTCAATACGGGGCGAAACCGCCCGCGGCTATTTAAGCCGCCAGGTGATGCGCGCCTTGTTCAAGTCATAGGGCGACATCTCCATCTTCACGCGGTCCCCCGTGGTGAGGCGCACGAAACGTTTGCGCATTTTCCCGCAAATCGTCGCCAGCACCAGATGCTTGTTGTCCAGTTCCACCCGGAACATCGTACCAGGCAGAACCGTATGGACGCGTCCTTCCACTTCGATCGGTTCCTCTTTCATAAACTCGCTGACAAAAACGGCGGGATCCGGGTTTGAGCCGAACCCCGCCGCTGAAACTTGGTTCAGTTTAGTAGCGACCACGACCGCCGCCGCCACCACCGCTGCCGCCGCCGTAGTCACGACGACCGCCACCACCGCCGCCACCGCCGAATTCACGACGACCGCCGCCGCCACCGCCGGGACGTTCCTCGCGCGGGCGCGCGATGTTCACGGTCAGGGCGCGACCGTCAATTTCCTTGCCGTTCAGGGCGTCAATGGCTTTCTGCGCCTCTTCGGGGGAACTCATGGTCACGAACCCGAACCCGCGCGGACGACCGCTCACGCGATCCATCATCAGGTTGGTTTCCACCACGGTGCCGTGCGCCGCGAAGGCGTCCTGCAAGTCATTTTCCGTGGTGTTGAAGGAAAGATTTCCTACAAACAATTTTGCGCTCATGTGATGCTAACTGTCCTAGACTCAACTTTGCTCTCTCCAGACTGTTCCCGGTTGCCGGGTTTCAAATCATCACTGAACTGGGTTCACCTGAGGATTTTCCATGACGTGGATGCTTCAAGCCATCTACAGACGCCCGAAATATGACAATTTGCTAAGGAATAGCAAGAACCAAGTGCAAAAAAGTTTATCCAGCCAGCTCGGTGAACCGTTAGCCAACTGACCTGACCTCCGGCAAGAAAGACCGCAAACCCGCCAGCCGGAGAAATGGGTAACAACCAAAAGGCGCGAAGTGAAAGCACCTCGCGCCCCGGGAGAGGGAAACGGGATTAGGTCAGCGTGATCTTGTCGCCGTCCTTGAGGGTCACGATGGCCTTCTTCCAAGCCATGGTCGTGCCGGCTTGGGCGGTGCGCTGGCGACGGGCCTTCCCCCGCACATTCAGCGTATTCACCTTGGTCACCTTGACCTTGAACAGTTCCTGCACGGCGTGACGGATCTGTGGCTTGGTGGCGCGGCGATCGGCCACGATGGTGTATTGATTGAACTTTTCGCCCTGGCGCGTGCCCTTTTCGGTCAGCCGGACGGTCTTGACGATATCAAAAGCGTTCATGTTATTCCTTGTTCAAGCGGGCTTCCACCTTCTCAAATGCGCTGCGGGTGAAGAGCAGCTTGTCGGGGCGGAGGACATCATAGGTGTTGAGCGATTCGCCCGTCGTGAGGGCCACCAACGGGAGGTTGCGCGCGGCGAGCAGGAGATTTTTGTCCGCCCCATTGGCGACGATCAGCGTGGTCCCCGTCAACTCGAGGGCGGCGATGACCGCGACAAATTCCTTGGTCTTCGGCGTGGCAAGCTTGAGGTCGTCCACCACCACCACATCGCCCGCCTTCAAGCGCTCGCTGAGGGCTTTGCGCAACGCGAGTTGGCGCGTGCGCACGTTGACCTTCTTGCCGAAATCACGGGGCTTCGGTCCGAAGACCACGCCGCCACCGGGCCAGAGTGGGGACTGATTGGAGCCGGCACGGGCACGACCCGTGCCTTTTTGCCGCCACGGTTTCTTGTTCGAGCCGGAGACGTCGCCGACCGTCTTTGTGCAAGCGGTGCCACTGCGCTGATTCGCGCGATGCGCCACCACGGTGTCATGCACGGCCTGGGTGCCCTTGCCGTTTTCGATCAAGGCGAACTTGACTTCGAGTTCGCCCGAGCTCTGGCCTTGAGCATTTTTGACAGAGAGTTTCATTTCGGTCCTTTATTTATTTCTTGGCAGCGGCGGCGGCGGATGCTGCGGCCTTCTTTTTGCCGGCCGGCATGGCTGAAACAGCGGGCTTCCAGCCTTTCGGCCGTTTCTTCGATTCGCGAATGATGACGTAATCGCCCTCCGCGCCGGGGAATGATCCCTTGATCAACAATAAATTGTCGCCCTCGCGCACCTGAATGACTTCGAGGTTTTGCGCCGTGCGTGTCACCTGCCCCATGTGGCCGGGCATTTTCATGCCGCGCATGACCGTGCCGGGGAACAAGCGCTGGCCGATCGCGCCGTTGCGCCGATGGAAGCCTTTGGCGCCGTGGGTGGAATCACCGCCCGCGAAATGATGGCGTTTCACAACACCCTCAAATCCCTGGCCTTTCGTCGTTCCGATGGCATCCACAAAATCGCCAGGCGCAAACAAGGTCGCCCCGATGGTTTCACCGGGCTTCACTTCCTTGGAGAAGTTCCGGAATTCGCGGATGCGTTTGACCGCCACGCCGCCGTGTTTCTTGATGTGACCGAGCACCGCCTTGGTGACCCGCTGTTCCTTCTGGTCGTCAAAACCGAGCTGCACGGCGTTGTAGCCGTCTTTGCTGGCTTGCGTCTTGACCTGAAGCACGCGATTGGGACCGGCGAGAACGACGGTCACGGGATGCAAGACACCATTGGCGTCATAGACGCGCGTGTGTCCGATTTTCTTGGCAATTAATCCGAGTGGCATGGCAGGAAAAGGTTGGGGTTCAAATCTTGATGGTGATGTCCACCCCCGCCGGCAGATTGAGCTTCTTCAACTCATCCACGGTCTTGGCGGTGGGGTCAATGATGTCGAGCAGGCGTTTGTGCGTGCGTTGCTCGAACGTCTCCTGCGACTTTTTATCCGCATGCGGGGAACGTAATACGGTAAAACGTTCAATGCGGGTGGGAAGCGGAATCGGCCCGGCAACCCGGGCGCCCGTGCGCTTGACGGTATCGGCGATTTCACGCGCCGACTGATCTATGACGCGATAGTCATAGGCCTTGAGACGGATACGAATGCGTTGTCCTGCCATATAAAGAACAATTGTCTGGTTCTGTCGTCTAAAACGGTTCAACCCTTTCCCTCAGGGAAACAGGGGCGCAGAGAGTAGCAAACGGTTTCTCACCCGCAACAAGTTTTTTTGATTTTTTATGTTGGGGCGAAAATCACCCGTTGCCGTGCTCCCCCCACCGACCCCGAAACCGCTCGCGCCAATGATGCGTCACGTGCCCGGCAGCCAGTTGGAATTGTCCAATAACTGAATGCCCGGTTTCTGAAAACGAATGCGCCGGCCTTTGTAGAGGCGGCCTAGCGCCTGTTTGAAAGCCTTCTTGCTCACGCTGAATTCTTGCCGGATCGCCTCGGGCGAACTGTCGTCATCGAAGGCCAGTTTGCCGCGGTTCTTTTCCAGGGCTTGCACGATTTGATCGGTGAGCGGGGCCACCCGTTTGTAGCCCGCTGCGTCGAGGCTTAGATCAATTTTCCCACCCGGCCGCACAGTGCGCACGAAGCCCTTCAGCTTCTGACCGACTTCGAGGGGCGCGGCGAGATTGGTGTGGTAAAGCAGGCCGCGATGGGCGTTCTCCACGATGGCATTGTAACCAAGCGGGGTCCGGCCGGTGAT
>JADLHS010000268.1 GCA_020848635.1 Limisphaerales bacterium | reverse complement strand
TTGATTGAACCCGTCAAACCGCGGCGCGACGACTCCCTCGGTCTTTTCACCCAGGAAAGTGAGCCACTGAGAAACCGTGTCGAAGAATGTGCTTGGCACATCCTTCGATTCGGTCTGCGCAAACGCCCCGCATGCCATTGTAAGAAGTACTGCCGCGCACAACACCAGACGGCGAGACAGTAAGGCGGGTACCGCTTGAAGACTCGTTGAGAAGTTCCAGACCCCAGCCCCCAGACCCCAAACCCTATTAGGGAGATGCCCGCTTTGCTTCCTTGCTTGCTGGCCCTTAGGTTGGAGAATCACGGCATCGGCCCGTAGCGCCCGCTACAGGCAGCGCTCCACGTAGAGGCTTTTCAACGCCTGCGCCTGGCGACGCAGGTTTGTGGTAATCACTCGGCTAGCCCGCTCGCATCCGGGGTTCCGGTCCAACGCCGCGCGCGCCGCCGACAGATCGGCATTCAGCGCCAACACCGCCCGCGTCTGACGCCACTCGCGCACTGTGTCCGGCGCGCCGGGCCGCACGCCCACCGCCGCCGCCAACGCCCGGATTTCTTCCGTCGCCTTGCGCAACTCTTCCGGCGACGGCAATGCCGCCATCGGCCGTTCCTGGGCTACCGTTTGCATCGCGGGTCCGGGTTCCGTCGTGCGGTCGCCCAACGCGAATTGGAAGTACACGCTCGCCACCAACGCGACGCACGCGACGTACGCAAAACCTTTCACGGTCAAAAACCACGCCCGCCCATGCATCCGCTTCGGGGCTTGGCGTTCGCGCCGCGCGGCAATCAGTATCGTACGGGTTAAATCATCGGAGGGATCGAGGTCGCCAGCCGCCTGGGTGAATTCGAACGACTTCCGAATCGCGGCGACTTCCTGGGCACAAGACGCGCATGCTGCAATGTGGCGAGCGGTAGCAGCAGAGATACCCTGCCCCGCGAGCAGTCCTTCCGCGTACGCCAGTAGCTCTGGCTTCGACGGATGACGCAGCATGTTCACGTTGGACTCCCTAGACGTAATCCTTGAACCGCTCCAGCAATGGCCGAAGCGCTCGTTCCGCCCGAACGACCCGCGATTTCGCCGTCCCAACCGGCGAATCCGTGATCACCGCGATCTCTTCGTACGACAAATCCTGGAACCGCCTCAGGACGAACGCCTCGCGCTGATGCTCGGGCAATTCCCGCAGCGCCGCGTTCACGGCCTCCGATATCTCCCCGCGCTGAAACGCGGAGAACACATCCGACCGTTCGTCGCCTACGTGTTCGAGTGGATCGAACTCGTCTTCAGGATTCTTCCGCCAGCTCCATCCCGACAAACTCAAGAACTTGGGACGGCGCTTGCGGCGCAGCCATTCCTTGGAGACGATGTTCGAGGCAATGGTGTACAGGTACGTGGTAAATTTCGCCGTGGGCTGATACCGGTCCGCATTCCGGACCAACGCCACGAAGACTTCTTGCGTCAATTCTTCGGCAATCTGCCGGTTCTGAACCATCCGGAAGATGTAGTTGAGCACGCCCTTCTGGTGCCGCCGCAGCAGCTCCCCGAACGCGCTTTCGGAGCCCGCCGCGTGGTCCAGCATCAGCGTTTCGTCGCTGCGCTCCTTGAGCGGCAATCCTTCCGGCCCAAGCACTCGAAGCGCACTGCGACCCGCCAAGGGCGTAACGTTCGGTGCTCGTTCCATCATAGCTCCCCTGCCATCTGGATGTTGATTTTCAGTGTGCACTATACAATCCCTGTCGAGTCGAGAAAGTTTCATCGCCTCAAGCACTTGTCTCCGGCGCGAAACCCGCTCGCCTCCGTTCTCGTTAACTCGCGATTATAGCACCACGGACCAAATCCAATCCAAAACTGTCAACCTACTTCAACCGAGGACAAATCGCCCAGGCTGAAGTTCTGTCTTCAATCCAAAATCCAAAATCTAAAATCCAAAACTCCAGGCGGATAGACCGCCGTAAGTCCTTATCCTGCCTTACTCAACCTACCACCTCACCAACGCCGACCCCCAGGTCAGCCCGGCCCCGAACGCCGCCAGCAATACCAGGTCACCCTGCTTCAACCGGCCTTCCGCGTTCGCTTGGTCCAGTGCTATTGGTATCGACGCCGCGCTGGTATTCGCCACTCGGTCAACATTCAAATAGATCTTGTCCGGCGACAACCCAATGTGGTTGGCGACCGTCTCCAACATCCGCCCGTTGGCCTGATGCGGCACGAACAAGTTGATGTCCTCTACGCCCACGGACGCCCGCGTCAGCGCCTGCTCCACGGCATCGCCAAACGCGTACACCGCCCGCTTATACAATTCCCGGCCATTCATTAGAATGCCCCGGTTCAGCTCGTTGATGTTCTCCGGCGTAATCACCTGCGCCGAACCGCCCGCCGGCACCATCAAGATGTCGTAGGCGCCGCCGTCCGCCGCCGTATACGTCGACAACACGCCCCGGTCCCCGTCTTCGGCCTTCAGCACGACCGCCCCGGCCCCATCGCCAAACAGCACCGCCGTATCGCGCTTCGTCCAATCCAGCCGGGCCGTCATGATTTCCGCGCCGACGACCAGCGCCGTCTTGTGCACGCCCGCCCGTATCAACGCATCTGCCGCCTGCAACGCATAGACGAATCCCGAGCAGGCCGCATTCAAATCGCACGCTCCGGCCCGCCGCGCGCCGATTTTCTTCTGGGTCAGGCACGCCGCGGACGGCATGAAATAGTCCGGCGTCGCCGTCGCGCAATGGATGAATTCAACTTCTTCCGGCGCGACACGCGCGTTTTCCAACGCTCGGGCGCACGCCTTCGCGGCAAGATCCGAGGCCGCCTCATTCGGGGCCGCGATATGCCGCTGTAAAATCCCTGTCCGCTGACGGATCCACTCGTCCGTCGTATCCATCAGCCCTTCAAGGTCGACGTTCGTCAAAACCTTCTCGGGCAAACAATGTCCTGTACCAACTATCCGCGCACGCACCATCCATCACCCCGCCCATGCAACCAAGACCAAAGTTGGCATTCCCGTTCGGGACTATGCCACGTCGTTCAATTTTAGATTTTGGATTTTCGATTTTGGATTGGGGAAACCCGCTTGCATCGCAAGTGAACGTTCCTCAATCTCCACGAGCACGTCTCCGAACTCAGTTCCAGAGGCCGAACCCACAACACAAGTCACTCGCCAAAAGGCGTTTACTCTCGCCCAACGTACTCCGTTCTTTTCTTCTTCAATCCAAAATCCAAAATCTAAAATCCAAAATCATTCCATAATTGCCTTCGCGTTCCTCACGTGCGCAATCGCATCCTCATACGAAATCAGGCCCTGCATATACAGGTTCTTCACGCAGCGATCCATCGTCTGCATACCTTCCTTCGTATTCGTCTCCATGATGCTATAGACCTGATGCGTCTTCCCTTCGCGGATGAGGTTCGCGACCGCCGTGTTGTTCACCAACACCTCGCACGCCATCACGCGGCCCGGACCCTCGGCCCTCGGAATCAAGCGCTGCGAAATCACTGCCACCAGCGTCATCGACAACATGAACCGAATCTGCTGTTGCTGCTCTCCGGGGAACACGTCGATGATGCGGTCCACCGACTGAATCGCGTCGTTCGTGTGCAAGGTCGCCATCACGAGGTGGCCCGTTTCCGCCGCGCGCAACGCCGCCTGGATCGTCTCCAAATCCCGCATCTCGCCCATCAGAATCA
>JADLHS010000267.1 GCA_020848635.1 Limisphaerales bacterium | reverse complement strand
TGGCAAGCAACTAAAAGCGTTGAACGGGAGCTTTCCGCGCCGGGACGGCGGCTTTTTGGCGATGGGAAAAGCCGGGGGCCAGGTTGGTTTTTGATTGCTCGTACGGATCAGCCGGAGTGCTGGCCGGCGGCCGTCGGCGGCGCGGAGTTGCCTTGGCAAAGGCGACCGCGTTCAAATATCTTGACCCTGCACATCGCAAAATGAAAACCCCCTTTGCCATTCTCCGGCTGGCCGCGTTGTTGATGGCGGGCACGGCTCCGGTCGTTGCCGAAAGCAACGCGCCGACGGTCCCGCAGGCGAAAGTCAAAATCATCCTCGTCGGCGATTCCACCGTGACGGACAGTGCGGGCTGGGGACTTGGTTTCGCCCAGCTCCTCAACGACCGGGCGGAGTGCATCAACACTGCGCAGGGCGGGCGGAGTTCGATGAGTTTCCTGAAGGAAGGCCGGTGGACCAATGCACTCGCGCTCAAAGGGAACTACTATTTGATCCAATTCGGCCACAACAATGAGCCGGGCAAACCCGGGCGCTCCACCGACATGCCGACCTATATCAGCGATCTGACTCGTTATGTGGACGAAGCTCGCGCGGCGGGCGCGAAGCCGGTGCTCATCACGCCGCTCGTGCGCCGGCATTGGGACAAGGCGAATCCCGGCAAAATCAAATCCACCCTGGCGCCTTACGCCGACGCGGTGAAAAAGCTTGCCGCTGCCAAACACGTCCCGGTTGTGGACTTGCACGCGCGGAGCCTGGAGCTCTGCGAAGCGCTCGGCCCGGAAAAGTGCCTCGAGTTCAGCCCGGTTAAAACGGTTGACGGCAAAAGCACGGTGGATAACACGCATCTCAACGCGCAGGGCGGCCTGTTATTCGCCGCCCTCGTTGTGGCCGAACTCCGCCAAAGCGTGCCGGACCTCACCCCGTGCTTCCGGGCCATGAACGAGTCCGAGGTGCGCCCCATTGCCAAGTGAGCCCGCTGAGAGAAAACTTCCCCCGCACTTCGATGGGAACAAAGCCAGTCGAGGATGTTTATTCGTGCGCCGTCCCGGACGCCTCGGCGGCCATACGTTGCCGTTCGGCGGCCTTGGCAAAAGGCCAATAGATCGTCATGGCAATTAAAATGGAAGCACCCCCCCAAACGGCCGCCCGCCAATCGCCCCCCGAGACCAAGTAGTGTCCTATGATTGGCGGCGTGGTCCACGGCACGTTGACGAACGGTTTATTGATCAAATGCCAATGCATGAGCAGGTAGCTGCCGGTGGTCAGGAGCAGGGCGTTGAGAATGTACGGGGCCATGAAGATGGGATTCAGCACAATTGGAATCCCAAAGAAGATGGGTTCGTTGATCTGGAAAATCTGGGTGGGCAGCGAAATGCGGCTGACTTTACGGAAGCCGGGTTCCTTGGAGTTCCAGAGGACGAGCGCGAGCGCAATGGTTGCCCCGGTGCCACCGACATTCACAAAGGTGGTAAAGAAGCCATAGGCCGTGATGTAGGGCAGCGGCTGCCCGGCCGTCGTCGCCGCCACATTCTCGGCGAGGTATTGGAGAAAGATGGGGGCCACGATGGCGTCCACGGCGTTGTCGCCGTTGATACCCACCGACCAAAGCAAGGTGACCAGAAAGGCATATACGAGAATGCCGGGCAGCGTGTTCAGGGCGAAAACCAGGGGTTTGAAAGCGGTTTGCACGAGGTGGTCAATATCCACGCCCGCCACAAAACGAATCAGCCAGAAGACCAGCATGAGAAAGCACAGGGGGCTGAGCGAGAGGAACGAATCATAGACGACCGGCGGCACATTGGCCGGCATCTTGATGACAAAATTCTTGTCGGTGAAATATTTCTGCACGCGCACCGAGACCAGGGCGACAATGATGGCGGTGAACATCCCTTTGGAACCGAGGTTCTCTGTGATCAGCGACAGGTCGTCCAATTTCAGGGAGATCATCAGGAAGACAGCGGTGGCCATGGCGGCGCTCACGACGGCTTCCTGCTTTAATTGTTTCCCCAGATCATAACTGACCGCGAAACACACGAATACGCCCAGCATGCCAAAGGTGGCGGTGACCGGGATTTGCAGGAGCTGCAGATAAGGGGCGATCAGAATATCCCAGCCCGTTACCTTCTTCGTGATTTCGAGCGGGTAGGCGTCTTCGAGGAGCAGCCGATTGAGCCGGGCCAGATCTTTTCCCTGGGGCTTGCGTTCCAGGAGTTGCTTGGTCACATCGCGCAAAACGACGCCAGAAAAGCGTTGTTCGTCGTGCAAGCAAGGCCCTTGAATGATGGCATTGAGATCCTTCAGCAAGTTCGGCGTCAGCGGGGAGGGGACCGGCCCCGAAGGTTCAAACTGAACCAGGGCTTGCTTTGATTCCGTGGACAAGCCACCGCTGATAAAGGCGGCCAAAGGTGTGGATGGTTGCTTTAACTTCGTAGCGAAAGCCGGCAGGTCTTTGATCTCCCCCACCGACAACTTTCCGGAACCCCAGGTGATCGGCATAAACGCCACGATCATAAAGAGCCCCCCGATGATCGTCAGGGGTACGACCGACACCATCCCCGCCCGGATGGCCGACAGGTAGGTGTTTTCGCTCAGGGCGGTTAAAGCCGGCACGATGGTTTTGTTCAGAAACTCGGTTGCTTTGTTCACATTGTTTCCTGGGGTGGGATTGAAAGGGCTTGGCTAATGGCGATGGAAGTCAAAAGCCGTCCGGAGAGATGAAGGAACGCTGGCGGCGGTGGGCCAGCGCTGCTGACTCACGGCGGGAGAGTCCCCGGTTAGCTTTCAATAAAAGGAAAATCACAGGATCGGGCCCTCACAATCCGAGAAAGCTTAGGCCAAACGCAACTGAAAAAGCAATCTGAACGCACTGCGGTGAACCGCGCTGATCCACTCCGCGAACATTGGCGGCGGGGCCCTGGCATTTCTGGTTTAACCCACGAGCACTTCACCGTCCTGGAGGCCGAGCCGGGTGCCGCCTCGTTCCGCCGCGTGGCTGCTGACGGCCCGCGACTTCTGCTTGCCCAGCTGCCCGCCTCAGTCATTATGGGCCGAGTATGCGCGTTCTGGTGGTCGAAGATGACAAAAAGATCGCGTCGTTCGTGGTCAAGGGCCTGAAGCAAAGCGGCTTTGCGGCGGATCATGCGGCGGACGGCGAGGAGGGATTGTTCATGGCGTCGAGCGTGAACTATGATGCCGCGATCGTGGATCTGATGCTGCCCAAACTCGACGGCTTGAGCCTCATCCAAAAAATCCGCGCCAAAAGCGGCCGCGTCCCTGTTTTGATCCTGAGTGCCAAAGCGTCGGTGGACGACCGCGTGAAAGGCCTGCAGGCCGGGGGTGATGATTACCTGACCAAGCCATTTGCCTTTTCCGAATTGCTGGCGCGCGTGCAAGCCTTGATCCGCCGGGCGACCCAGACCGCCGAGCCGACCCGGCTGGTCGTGGGTGATTTGACCATGGATTTGCTTGCCCGCGACGTGCAACGCGCCGGCGAAAGGATCGAGTTGCAACCGCGCGAATTTGCCCTGCTCGAATACCTCCTGCGGAGCGCCGGCCGCACGGTCACCAAGACCATGATTCTCGAACACATTTTTGATTACAGCTTTGATCCGCAAACAAATGTTGTGGACGTGCTCGTTCACCGCCTGCGCAGCAAGGTGGACAAGGACCGGGCCATGATCCAAACGATCCGGGGCGTTGGCTATGTCCTCCAGGCTGCTTGAACGCCTGCGCCGGCGCGTCGGTTTCCGCCTGAGCCTTTGGTTCGTGTTCCTCTTCCTGCTCAGCAGCGCGGCGCTTTTTGCGCTCACCTATTACCTGCTGGCGGCGGCGATTCAAAACCGGGAGCGCATTCTGTTGGAAGCGCGGTTGAAGGAGGCGGCCCGGCTGTATGAAGACGGCGGAATCAATGCGGTGCGCGAGTGGGTGAATAACCAGCCGCCGAAGTTGCAGAAAATGTTTTTCGTCCGCCTGGTAAACGCCGGCAACAGCGTCACGCTCCTCAACGTGCCGGAAGCATGGGTTGCCTTTCAGGACACGGCCACCGATCGGGAAGAATACCGCTATGAGAGTGGCGAGGTCATTCGCCTGCCCAAGGATGAAGAGGAGGACCTGGTGCTCGATTCGACCATGCTGGCCGATGGTGTTCTGCTTCAAATCGGTCGCGCGACCAACAACCGCGAGACGCTGTTGCGCTTGTTGCGGGAGAGTTTCCTCCTGGTCGGGGGCGCAACCGTGCTGCTCGGTTTTCTGGCCGGCAACTTCTTCGCGTATCGCGCGATGCGCCCGGTGCGTCAGATCGTGGCCACGGCGCAGGCGATCATTCGGACCGGCCAGCTGGATGCCCGCGTCCCACCCGGCGCGTCGAACGATGAGTTTGACGAACTAATCCGTCTGTTCAACACCCTGCTCGACCGCAATGAAGGGCTCATCCGCGCCATGCGCGAGGCGCTGGACAATGTCGCCCATGATCTCCGCACGCCGCTTACGCGCCTGCGCGGCACGGCGGAACTGGCGTTGTCGCCCAAGGCCGATCCGGCGGCGGCCCGCGAGGCGCTGGCCGATTGCCTGGAGGAATCCGAACGCGTGCTCGCCATGTTGAACACGCTCATGGACATCACCGAAGCCGAGGCGGGCATGATGAAACTCCACCGCGCGCCCGTGGACCTCGGTCAACTCGCTCGCGAAGTGGTGGAGCTTTATCAGTACGTTGCTGAAGAAAGGAAAATTGCCATCCACACGGAACTGCCTGGGCCCTGCGCGGCGAACGTGGACCGCAATCGCATCCGTCAGGTCTTCGCCAACCTGCTCGATAACGCCATCAAATACACACCCGAGAAGGGCAGCGTGACCATCACCGTGCACGACGAACCGGGCCAAGCCGTGGCGACTTTCCACGACACGGGCATGGGCATTCCCGCCGAGGAGCAGGGAAAAATTTGGGCCCGACTTTACCGCGGCGACAAGAGTCGGTCACAACGGGGCCTCGGTCTCGGGCTAAGTCTCGTCAAAGCCGTGGTCGAAGCCCACGGTGGCAAGGTCACGGTTTCAAGTCAGGCGAACGAAGGCGCAACTTTCACCGTGAAGCTGCCGCAGCAACTCCCAACGGCGTGATGGATTGATGCGGCGCGCAGGTTGGTTTGATGCACGCCCTCCCTCATCCCGGCCTTCTCCCCCAAGCAGAAGGAGAATTATCCTCCGTCTCACTGAATTTCACGCGACTGAGTTTTCCGGACGGTCATTCGCAAAATCAGTGACGGACAACGGCTGTTCCCTCTCCTCGGGGGAGAGGGCCAGGGTGAGGGCGAGCCAAAAAAACTGCCTTCATTCTTCCCGTTCACTACGAACGTTGGGGTCACCGCATCCAAGCGGAATAGAGCTTCCTGATTCCACCACTGCCGTTTCCCGCCCCGCCCACCTTCCAGAACTGTAATGCTCCCGTAAGCGCCCCGTAAGCGGCGCATGGTCTGTTATTGCGTGAACGAGAGCCACCGTGTGAAGGCTCTCACAAAAAAGTAACAACCGATCAAAAACTATGAGTAATTCAAATTGGAACAAACAAGTCGCCGCTCACCCCAGCCGGCCGGAAAGCCACGGCGCGTTCGCCACCGCCTCGACGTCCCCGGCGACGGAAACCGAACTGGAAGCCATCCGCTATCGCGGCACACCACTGCCCCAAACGTCGCCGCCGGTCGTGCCCCAACACAATTACGCCAGCCCCGTCGCTGCGGGCGGCCACAACGAACGCATTCAGGCCATCAACGAAGCCGTGCGCCAGAATTCCGCGTGGGTGGCGCCACTGCGCCAGGAGATCGGCCGCGTGCTCGTCGGCCAGAAGAATCTGGTGGACCGGCTGCTGGTCGGCCTCGTCACGAATGGCCACATTCTACTCGAAGGCGTGCCAGGGTTGGCCAAGACGCTCTCGCTCAAGACGCTCGCCGCCGCCACGCAATTGAAGTTTCAGCGGCTGCAATTTACGCCGGACATGTTGCCCGCCGACATCGTCGGCACGTTGATCTACAATCCGCGCGACGGCAGCTTCCACACGAAGCACGGTCCCATTTTCAGCAATTTCATCCTCGCCGACGAAATCAATCGCGCGCCGGCGAAGGTGCAGAGCGCGTTGCTCGAAGCGATGCAGGAACGCCAGGTTACCCTCGGCGATAACACCTATGAACTGCCACAGCCGTTCCTCGTGATGGCGACGCAGAATCCACTCGAACAGGAAGGCACTTATCCGCTGCCCGAGGCGCAAGTTGACCGCTTCATGCTCAAGGTCATCGTGGATTATCCGAATCGTTCCGAGGAACGCGCCATCCTCGACGCAATGGCCACCAGTGAGCCCAATCTCGGCGTCCAACCGGTGGTGTCCGGCGACGACATCCTCGCCGCGCGCCGCGTGGTGAACTCGGTTTACGTGGACGACAAGCTGCGGGATTACATCGTGGACATCGTCATCGCGACGCGCGATCCGAAACGCTACGGGATAGATCTCAACGGCTACGTTCGCTACGGCGCTTCGCCGCGTGCCACTATCGCGCTCACTATGGCGGCCCGGGCCTGGGCGTTCATCAACGGTCGCGGTTACGTCACGCCGCAGGATGTGAAGACGTTCGCGCTCGATGTGTTGCGCCATCGCGTCGCCGTCAGCTACGAAGCCGAAGCGGAGAACATCTCTTCGGAAGACATCATCACCAAGGTGCTGGAGACACTGCCCGTTCCGTGAACGGCGACGAGAACCTTCAGCGAAGGAAACTCACCATGAACCCCGAACAAGCCAGGGAAATCCTGAAGAAGGTCCGCGCGATCGAAATCCGCACCAACCGCCTCGTGAACGATTCGCTCGCGGGTCAGTATCACTCGGTCTTCAAGGGCCGTGGGATGGATTTCGACGAGGTGCGGGAATACTCGCCCGGTGACGAGGTACGCACGATTGATTGGAATGTAACCGCGCGCACCGGCCACGCTTTCGTGAAGAAATTCACCGAGGAACGCGAGCTGACCATCATGCTGCTGGTGGACGTGAGCGCCTCCGGCAACTTCGGTTCCGGCGCGCAGAGCAAACGCCAGATGGCCGCCGAACTCGCGAGCGTGCTGGCGTTCTCCGCCATCCGCAACAGCGACAAGGTCGGGCTAATCCTGTTCAGCGACCAGATCGAGCAATACATCCCGCCGAAGAAAGGCCGCCAGCATGCGCTCCGCGTCATCCGGGAGGTGTTGTGCTTTGAACCGCAGTCGCGCGGCACGGACATTGTCCGTGCGCTCGATTTCGCCAATCAAATCACGAACCGCCGGGCGATCATGTTCCTCGTCTCGGACTTAGAATTGCCGAATCAGGACGAGGCGCTCGCCAATGTGCGCCGCGCGATCCGTTTGGCGAGTCGCCGACATGACGTGGTGGCGTTGCATGTGCATGACCAGCACGAGTCGGAGTTGCCGGACGTGGGTCAGCTCGCCATCGAGGATGCCGAAACCGGGGAACTTGTTGAACTCAACACCGCCGACGCGAGTGTGCGGAGCCGGTTCGCCGAACTGGCCCAAGCTCGCGTGGACAACCTGCGCCGCACCCTTGCCAGCGAAGGCGTGGATTCCTTGAACCTCAACACGCGCGAGTCCTACGAACCGGCCCTGCGCACCTTTTTCAAAAACCGCGCCCATCGGATGCAATAACCATGAATACTCCCAATCTCAGAATCTCCGTTTTTCCAACCGCGGTTGCCCTCGCCCTGCTGTTCGCCGTCGCGAACGCCACCGCGCTTACTAAGTCCGCATCCGGCGGAACGAACGCTGCGGCCACGATTGCCGTTGCGCCCGTCGCGAAAACGCCCGCCGCAAACCCCAATTTGACATCGGCTGCAACCGTGTCGGCTCCAACCGCCCCGGTTCTAGGGGACATCCGGGATATTCGGCAGCCCCGACACTTCTCCACTCCGTGGCTCTGGGTGGTTATAGCAGCCGGTGTCGTTAGCTTAATCGCCGCCGCGTACGCCGCGTGGCAGTGGTTGCAACACGGCAAGTACTTCGAGATGGTGCCGAGTGAAATTGCGTTGCAACGCCTCGATGAAGCCCGGCGCCTCATGGACCCGGACCAGGCCCGTGAGTACTGCTTCGCGGTGTCGAAAATTATCCGCAGCTACCTCGAAGACCAGTGGCATTTGCACGCCCCCCGGCTGACCACCGAAGAGTTCCTGCGCGAACTCGTTGAAGGCAGTGACACCATTGCTGCCCCGCACCGCGCCCTGCTCAGTGATTTTCTCCAGCACTGCGATCTGGCTAAATTCGCCGGCTGGCGCTACTCCTTGCCGGCCCTGGCCGAAATGCACGGGAGCGCAGTGGACTTCGTGACGCAATCCTCCGTTGCCCCGACCAAGGTGGCGAACACCCAAGCCACGCCCGCGCCAACAGCTTCGCCGACGCCCAAACCAGAGCGCACCTTGACCCACAAAGCATGAACCATTGTCCACTGCCCCAGGAAAACCTTATGAAAATCGCTCCGCTCACTCCGATTTGTGCCGTGCAATCCATTACTTACACGCCGGAACGTCGCATCATAACTCTCTCCCGGATTGCCCCTCCCTGCGACTATGTCCAGCAACCGGCCAAGCGCCGTCCAGCGCCGTTCCGCTTGCACCTGATCACATCGCCCGAAGCGGCCTCGAGCTTTGAACCTGTCGTTCAAGTTCGTTCCCAGTCAAAGCCCTGAACTCTCAACCTTATCATCGCCATGATCCGCTTTCTCAATCCCGAAATTCTCTGGTTGCTCGCACTGCTGCCGCTGATCGCGCTGTGGCGCGGACGCAAAGGCCGCGTGGCCGCCGTCGAATACTCGAACGTCGAAATCGCCCGCACCGTCGCTCGCGAAACCCGCAGCCGCCCCGCGCGGTGGACAACCATGCTGCGACTGCTCGTGGCCACACTGCTCATCCTCGGCCTCGCCCGACCGCAATACGGTCAGGGCCGCTCCGAAGTCCAGGCCAGCGGCGTGGATTTAATGCTCGCGGTGGATGTGTCCGGCTCAATGGAAGCGCTCGACTTCACGCTCGACGGCCAGCCCGCGAATCGTCTCGAGTGTGTCAAATCAGTGGTCAGCAAATTCATTGAGGCCCGGCCCAACGACCGCATCGGTCTGGTGGCCTTTGCCGGCGCGCCTTATCTCGTCAGCCCGCTCTCGCTCGATCACCAATGGTTGCAGCAAAATCTCGATCGCGTTCGCATCGGTCTCATCGAGGACGGCACGGCCATCGGTTCAGCGCTGGCCACCTCGGTCAACCGACTTCGCGATCAGCCGTCCAAGTCGAAGATCGTCGTTCTGCTCACTGACGGCTTGAACAACGCCGGCAAAGTTGCACCCCAGACCGCCGCCGAAGCGGCGAAGGCGATGGGGGTGAAAGTTTACACCATCGGCGCTGGCGCGCAGGGTGAAGCCCCGGTGCCCGTGAAGGACCAGTTCGGCAACCAGCGCATCGTCATGGCCAAGGTGGACGTGGACGAGGCGGCGTTGAAAAAGATCGCCGACGAAACGGGCGGCAAATTCTTCCGCGCCACCGATACGGATTCGCTCAAGAAAATTTACGCCGAGATTGATCGCATGGAAAAGACCACGCACGCGGTGAAAAAGTTCTCGAAGTATCACGAACTGTTCGCGCTCGCGGTGGTGCCCGGCCTGATGTTGCTCGGCCTGACGCTAGGCCTGGAACAAACCCGCTTCCGCCGTTTGCCGGGAGTTTGATCACTTGAAACGAAGCTGATTATTGCTGAAAGCTAATTAAACGGAGTCCACTTATGAAATTCGCCCAACCCCTCTGGTTACTCGCTGGATTGATCGCCTGTGCGGCCCTCGTTTGGCGCTATCGCCGGCTCAACGCCCGACAGCGCACCGAACTGGCGAAGTTCGCCTCGGCCAATCTCATCGCGCAACTCACCGCCTCGGTCAGCCCGGCGCGCCGACAGTTCAAGCGCGGGTTGGTCATCGCCGGCGTTGCCTGCGTGGCCATCGCGCTGGCGCGGCCGCTCGTCGGTTTCCGCTGGGAAGAAGCCAAACGCAAGGGCCTCGATGTGATGTTCGCGGTGGACACTTCGAAGAGCATGCTGGCGCAGGACGTGAAACCCGACCGGCTCACGCGCGCAAAGATGGCCGTGGAAGATTTGCTCGGAAAGATGGCCGGTGACCGCGTTGGCCTTGTGGCATTCGCCGGGAATTCGTTTCTGCAATGCCCGCTGACCCTCGACTACGACGCCTTCCGCCAGTCGCTCGACGCGCTCGACACGAAAATCATTCCGCGCGGCGGCACGGACCTCGCGGCGGCGATTCATGAAACCGAAGCCGCGCTCGAAGGGAACGGCAACAATGAGCGCATCCTGGTGTTGCTGACCGATGGCGAGGACCTGGAAGGCAACGCGCTCGATGCGGCCCGCGCCGCAGCGAAGAATGGGCTGAAGATTTTCACCGTCGGTGTCGGCAGTGCGAGCGGCGAATTGATCCCGGCCTTGGACGAAGCGGGCGGAACCCAGTTCACCAAGGACGCGTCCGGTCAGTTCGTGAAGTCGCGCCTCGATGAGACGATGCTCAAGCAGATCGCCGAAGCCACTGGCGCGATGTATCAACCGCTGGGCCAACAGGCGCAGGGGTTGGAGACGATTTACTCCCAGTGCCTGGCCAAGTTCACCCGGCGCGAACTCGCATCACGGATGCAGAAGGTTGGCATCGAGCGCTTCCAATGGCCGCTGGCGCTCGGTTTGTTTTTTCTCGTCCTCGAGCCGCTGGTCGGTATCCGCCGGAACCAACGCGTGACAAAGCCCGCGATTGCGCCGCGTCCCGCATTGGCCGCCTCATGGAATCGCATGGCCCGCCCGGCGACGGCTGCGGCTGCCGTCGCAATGCTCGTCGCGGCAGGTTCCGCGCAGGCATCGGTGGGATCAGCCGAGAAGGCGTTCCAAAACGGCGATTACTCCAAGGCCGAGCAGGAATATCGGCAGGCGGCGGCGAAGCATCCGGACAAACCGGTGTTGGCGTATAACCACGGCGCGGCCGCCTACAAGTCGGGTGGCTTTGATCAAGCCGCGGAGTCCTTTGCCAAGGCGATGAAGACCGATGATCTGACCTTGCAGCAGGATAATTATTACAACCTCGGCAACACCCAATATCGCCTCGGCCAGAAGACCGAAAAAGCCAACGCCCAGGAAACCATCAAGTCGTGGGAGCAGTCGGTGCAGTCGTACGAAGCCGCGTTGCAACTCAAGGCCGACGATGCGGACGCGAAATTCAATCGCGACCTGGTGAAACGCAAGCTGGAGGAATTGAAAAAGCAGGAGCAGCAAAAGCAGGATCAACAAAAACAGCAACAAAACCAAGACCAGAAGAACCAGGATCAAAAAGATCAGGACCAGAAGGACGACCAGCAGGCAAAGTCCGGTCAGGACAAAGACCAGAACAAACCGGACGAGAAGAACGACTCGCAAAACAAGGAGCAGAACAGTCCGGGGCAGCAAGCCAGGCAAGACCCAAAGCAGCCGAAGGACCAGCAACAGAAGTCGGGCGCGGACCAACACCAGAAGCCGCAGGACAAGCAGGAGCAGGCGAACCAAAAGCCGGAACCGAAGAATCAAGGTGCTCAAGCCGGACAAAAGCCGGATGAGAAAAGGAAAGCCGGTGCGCCGCAGCCCCGCAATCCGCAACCGCAGGAGAACGCGCCGGAGCAGGCCGACGCGCGTCCTGAGCCCGGCAAGATGTCGCGCGATGAAGCCAGGCAGTTGCTCGACTCTCTCAAGAGCGGCGACCGCAAGATGCCGTTGTCCCCCTACGCCCGCGGGAACGAAAGCGCGAAGAACGACGAACCGGTGAAGGATTGGTAAAACGCACGACGAGGATTGGCGTATGAAACACACTTTGAAACAGGCGAGTAGCATCACCGTGGCGGTTCTGGCCACCCTCACGCTGGCGTGGGCCAAAGCGCCGAGCATCAATGCCACGCTGGAGCCAACCGCAATCGCCGTCGGCGAGGCCGCCCAACTCACCGTGACCGTGTCCGGCAAATCCACCGACGCGCCGCAGCTTCCGGCGGTGAACGGACTCGAGTTTCAACCAGTTGGCCAGTCAAGCCAGGTTCAAGTCATCAACGGCGCGATGACCGCCAACCTCAGTTACACCTACGTGGTCGTGCCGACGCACCCCGGCAACTTCACCATCCCGGCCATCAAGATTGGCCCGGGAGCGGATGCCGCCATGTCCCCGCCCATGGTTTTGAAAGTCGGCGGAGTTGCCGGCGGCAGCGTGCCGGCGGGGAATCACGCGAACCAAAACGCCCTGCCCGCGCCCGCCGTCAGCAGCGAGGAGGAACCGGTCAGCGCGGCAGAACAACAAAGCTTCGGCTTTCTCCGGCTGGTCACACCCAAGCAGGAATTCTTTGTGGGTGAAATGGTGCCGGTGGAACTGAAGGCGTATTTTCGCGACGGAATCGAACTGCGCGTGGACGGTCTGCCCAAATTGAACAGCGACGCCTTCACGATGAACAAGCTCGGCGACCAGCCGGTTTCCAGCCGGCAAACGATCAACGGGGTGCGCTACA
Source organism: Limisphaerales bacterium (assembly GCA_020848635.1). Classification (GTDB taxonomy): domain Bacteria; phylum Verrucomicrobiota; class Verrucomicrobiia; order Limisphaerales; family JADLHS01; genus JADLHS01. Next base: position 1,818 of record JADLHS010000267.1, on the reverse strand, counting down.
CCGTGTTCACCTGGCCCACCGTCATCACCGCCGTAAAGGCCGGCGACTACGAGATGAGCGTCGAGCTGCCCACCACCGTCACCGTACGGCAGCAGGCGCAACGGCCGCGCTCACGCCGGGGCAATCCGTTTGGCGACGATTTTTTTAATGACGTGTTCAACAACTTCTTCGGCACGGCGACGCAAAAGCAGATGGTGCTGAACAGCGAACCGGGCGGCGTCCAGATTCTGCCGCTGCCGGCGGAAAACCGTCCGGCCAGTTTCACGGGCGCCGTGGGCCAGTTCGACCTCGCCGCCGAAGCCACGCCCACGCAAACCGCCGCCGGCGACCCGGTGACGCTCAAACTAACGATCAGCGGTGCGGGCAACTTCGATCGCGTGACGGCACCGGCCGTGGAGAAGAGCGACGCCTGGAAAACCTACAAGCCCAGCGTAAAGTATGAGCCCGGCGACAGCGCTGGTTACTCGGGCGCCAAAAACTTCGAGCAGGCGCTCGTGCCGACGAAGGCAGGCCGGTTGGAAATCCCCGCGCTCGCGTTCAGCTATTTTGACCCGGAGAAAAAACAATACGTCACCCGCACCACCTCACCAGTGAGCGTCGAAGTCGCACCCGGCCAGACGACGACCGCGACAACGGTTCCTGCCAAGCCGACGCCGCCAATTGCCGTCTCTGCGGCATCCGATCTTGCACCCAATCAACTTACGCCGGGCCATTTCACCGCGACGCTGCAACCGTGGTTAACGAATCCCTGGATAGTGGCGGCTGCGTTTTTTCCTTCGGTCTTGGCCCTGTTTGCGGGGCTTTTGCTCCGCCGCCGCCAACGGTTGGCCCGTGACCCGAAACAAGTGCGGGTGGCCAATGCCCATCGCGTGTTGCGAGTGCAGCTTGAAACGATGAACCGCGCCGCGGCCGATGGCGACACGGGAAGCTTTTTCGCCGCCGCCTGCGCCGCGTTTCAAAATCTGCTGGGCCTGCGCTGGAGTCTGCCGCCCCGGACCATCACCCTGGCCGAGATCAACGCCCGGTTGAACGGCGAGGCCGACGGCTTGCGCACGATTTTCGGGCTGGCGGACGAAGCGGTGTACACCGGCCGGGCTTTCGCTCCCGACGAACTGCGCCAGTTGCAAACGCTCGTGAACAATGAACTTAGAAAACTGGAGGCACCATGAACTCGATTACCCGCCTGATCCTGCGTCGCGTCATTTCGGAAAACCTTACGTTAACCCCGCAAGTGCTCGAAGTCTTGCGGGAATGCGACCAGAATCATCCCGTTGCCGAACCGTCGGAAAATTCCTCGAACAAACCGACCCCTGCGTCGGAGCCACCCGACCGCGACACTCCCGCTGATGAGAAGCACCTCACCTTTGTGAATCCGCAGCCGGGCCGGTGGATTCGCCGAACGGAATGCGGAATGGGCGGTGCACTGCTGCTGGCTGCCAGCCTGGCGCATGCGGCCTTGACGCCCGGAGCATGGGTAACGGCGAACAACGCCTGCGCCGAGGGCCAATACGCCGAGGCGGCGCGGGGTTACGAGTCCATCATCGCCCAACAAGGCTACTCCGCGCCGGCGCTGTTCAATCTGGCCAATGCCCAACAGCGGGAAGGGCAACTTGGCCGAGCCATTCTCAACTACGAACGCGCCGCCCTCCTGGCCCCCAATGACCCCGACATCACTGCGAATTTGAATCGCGCGCGCCAGCGGGCCGGGATCGAACCGGAACACCGATCGCCGATCCAGAAGGCCGCGTGGGCGCTGACCATGAACACCTGGTTCGGTTTGGCGGCGGCCACGGGGTTTCTGATCGCGGTGGCGCTGCC
>JADLHS010000266.1 GCA_020848635.1 Limisphaerales bacterium | reverse complement strand
GGATGATCAAATTCAACCCGGCGTAGTACGGCGAAGCTGGGCCTCCTTGGTCATAAATCATCCAAGTGATAAAGAACGCCGGGAGCAAGGCCGTGAGAAACCCAAGCGAGCGATGATAACGCTGACCGATCGGTCGGGTCAGGAGCACCCAAATTCCGCTGGCCAGCACCGCGCAGCACAAACGCAGTATCAGAAAGAAATTGCGAGTGCCACCATCGGGATACAACACCAAATCAAGGCTAGCCCCGGCCGGCATGAGAAAAATGACCAAGGCGGCTGCGACTTTGCCGGTATTGATTCGTTCTTGCCGCGCGTTTGCCTGGAAAGCCGCGCGGAACGCCAGATCCTTCGTTGTCAGAGTGCTTGCCATGCTCAGGGCTTCCTGACTTCCAGGAAGATATTGACGCCCGTGTCATCGGCCAACACCCGGACGGAATCCAACGGCGCCCCGCTGGGCGCGAGCTTGAGGAACTCCCCCGCTTGACGGTAGTTCAAATGCCAATCCAGTAAATGCTCCATGCCGTGTCGGAGCGGGTTCGAAGGCTCAACATTCGTCGCCACCAGCAACCCGCCCGGCGCCAGCCAATCATACATGGAATTCAACAAGCGATGACAAACCGGATCTGACAAATAGTCAAACAAGCCAGCACAATAGACGAAATCGTACTTCTGCCAGTCGGAGGAGGCCGAAATCTTGCCGGATTCCTTCAGGAGATGATGTACTGATTTCTTGGTAAACTGAAGTTGGGATGCGCGGCTGTGGGTGCGCTTCGCGGTCTCCAGCACATTGCGCACGTATTGGAGGGTGGCCTCGTTGAAATCCAGGAACATGAAATCAACGGATGTGCTGAGTTCATGCCGCGCCAGAAACGCTTGAACCTCGCAGGCTGGGCCGCAAGCCAGGTTGAAAACCTTCATTCGGCGACCCCTCGATGTAATCCGCAACGCTTCCTCGGCCAGTTTTTGCGTCAGATAGACCAGCCGATTGCGGTGTCCTACGGCCGGCGGTTGTTTCAGAAACCAGCGGTTGATGACTTTCGCGAACAGCGATTCGCCCTCGTAGCCGTCCCGCGCAATCATATTAACCATCTCGTAATCACCAGCGTACCCGAGCGGTTTCGCATACGTTCGCCACGCGAAGGGGGAGCAAAGCACCAACGGATGGAGGTGGCGCTTCATGTAACTTCCGTGCATCGCTCTCGAATTCACATCCAACTTTTCGGCAATTGCCTCGAATTTTTCAAAAAAGGCATTTACTGGCGGGATCACCACCTCCGCAATCTCCTCCGCCACCTCATTGACGCGCTGCGTTGAGCCTTTCGGCACCGAGGCGGTCAAATCCATATCGATCTGCTCCGCCCAAAGCCGGAAGTCCGTGAGGAAGGTATGCATGTCCCCAATGATCAACTTATATTCTGGGCTCACATGGTAGAGCTTTTGCCACTCATCCACAAAACCCTTGAACTGCCGGGCCAACGTGCCATCGCGACTTGCAATATCGTCAGGGTTTGTGTGCTTCCAAGCCGACTCCTGCAGCGTAACATCACAAACCACCGTCGAACCGACCCCGATCAGATTGCGAATCACGCCCTTGCCTTCGTAACAAGTTCGTTCATTGATGAGAATTTTGAAGTCGTTCAGGACCTCCGACGTCTGCAAAACGACGGGTGGATTGTAAACTTCCAGAACCACCTGATGGCGGGATAGACGCTTCAATGCGGCGCGCAACTCTGTCCCTTGGCTGGACAAAAACACTGCCAGACTCTCCTTGAGCATCTGATTTTCCATAGTCACGCAAATAAATGTATTCCACGCTGCAAAAACCGTCGCAACGGCTCGAGCCCCAAGCAACGTTCCCTTAACAGATTGATCCGAGTTGTCTTCGCTAACCCTTGCCGACCGCCAGCGCCAATCGAGCAACCAGATGCTGGTTGCTTCATTGGCCCTTGCCAGAACCCCAAGCTACCAGTACCACACAGGACAAATAGGCCAGCTCGTACTGCTCCAATCGGATCGCGGCTAGAAACGCAACGTGGAGGCCAAGATGAAGACCCAGGCGTCAGGAATCGCTGCAGAGCCTCCGGGATGAATCGCACGTTGCACATCCACTTGCATCGTCCACCAAGCGGTCATCTGTGCCTTGTAACTTAACTCCACCACGGCCTCATAGTCCTTCAAGGCATCGGTTGGATAGAATCCCGGCACGACGCCATTTACCGCTTCCTGACCGGTCCGAATGTCATCACTGATCTTGAGATACGACACGGCTAACGCAATGGTATCGTAGTTGCGCGTGGGGATCAGGCCTTTGTAAACCAGTCCGCCATCCACGCTGAACTCGGTGAGGTTGCGGTCGGGTGGAGCGCCGGTGAGGCGAAAGAAGCCAACCAGTCCTTGCCGGGCCGGGTCTTCTTTGCCGACTTCGCGGTAAAGTGTCTGATCCGCCAGAAAGTACAAGCCATAGGTATTCGGATGAAAACTAACTTCATTCGCTCCGATGGCTGCGCCGAAGACGGATTGAACGTCGGCGAAGTCACCCGTGTGATAAAAGGCGCCGAGTTTGAAGTTGCCAGGCAGGCCCGTGTCGTCCTTGCCCTGGTTCAACCGGTACCCCAGTTCAAAATAGAGCAATGCACCCTCCTGGCTGCTGAGTTGGACGCGTGTGCCGTTATCTTGGTCCGGATAGCCATCGTAGGCAGCGACCTGCACGTACGTATTCTCGGTTGTTTCGACTTTCAGACGCGCGCCCGGGGCGCCGTACGGGGTGGAGGCCAGAGCGTGAAAGCCAGGCGGAAAACCGGGGATATCATAAACGTTGAAGGCCAGGGTGGGGAAGAAGAAAGTCTGGTTCAGAAGACTGATGGAGGCCAGCGAATTATAATACTCCGGCACGAGAAAATCCTGGTCCACACACAGTTGCCCGAATTTGAGGGAAACTCGGTTGTCCAAGAACTTTTGCTCATACCACAGCTCCCAAAGCCGCCAGACGTCTGGAAAGTCGATCAGGTTTACCTTGTTGAGGTCGCCGACATATTTCTCCGAGAATGGATAATTGCCATTGATCCAAGTTCCGCTCACATGCAAGTGCCCGCCTGCGTAGCCAGCGAGCTTCTCGGAATTCAGATCCAGAGCCATGAGCAGCGCCCCTTCATAGGTGGAGCCAGTCTGCTTGCCCCCGTCCAGATTGTAGGGGTTCGAGGCGATGTAGAAGAACTCAAAGTCAACTCCGTGCTCCTTGCTCAACGAAGTTCGTAAGCCACCCCAATCGCCCAGTAGGTAATCCTGTTCGAAGAATTTCATGAGGTCAGATTTTGCAGGTTCGTCCGCGACATTCGGGATGGTTTCATCCGCCCAAAGACATGGCACCAGTAGTAGGCCAAGGGCTGCGGTCACCATTATGGTTCGGCAAAGGTTCGTTTTCATAGTTTACTGTCGTGTTACTACGAAGAGCGCCAACCCAAGCCGCCCAGGTACAGATTACCGGCCGTTCGTGCCGGAATGACATTTGAATTTAGCAGTTACCATGCCCCAAACCAGGCGTCCAACGGTCGAGAAATAGCTGCGGGTTATGTCAGCGGAAAGAAAGGCCAGATAAACGTCATTTGATGGCCACGCGCCGTTCGAGCCAAAGTAGAGAGCCTTTTCGCTTCCGCGGTACTTCGACTTGTGAAACGCCAGCCCTTGAAAGTTGTAGATTTCGTTACCGTATCGGACGCTTAGCTTGAAAAACAACTTGGCGCCAAAATCGTCGTTGAACTTTCCCTGCTCCAAGTTCACGAAGGGCGACAGGGCGAGATTTAGCACTTCCTTGCCTTCGGGTTTAAACCGGTCCATCGCTTCCATGTGAATGGCGGTGGCCAACCGGCCGAACCGCTTTTCGTTACAACGGGAAATATTTGCCGCGTAACCAACCACCCTTCCTTCCTGGTACATCGGGTCATAGAAGACAAATCCCGCTACCCGCCCTTCCCGATCATAAGCAACGAATTTACGCACATCTTCCTCGTATTCAAACACGGGTCGCCGGGCGTAAATCCAAATCTCCCGGTCATTGACCTTCTTTGTGCCGATCCATTGAGCGGATAGCGCGTTGAGTTCATCGCGGTTGACGGTTTCAATCTTCTCCTCGCGAATGACAATTCCCTCGCGCCTGGCTTCGTTGCGCCCACGCTTGATCAGGTCCAACTCTTTCCAATTGCCCGCGGTGTTGTAGGTCTGAATGGGCAGTTCAGGTTCGCTACCGATGCAATTAACCTTGAAGCCCGCTTCGCGCAGCGCCACCGCGAACGCTTCCGAAACGCAGGCGAACACGGCGCGAGGATGCACCGAAAGAAAATTGCGGATGATCCGGGGATAGTCGCCCGGAGCGCAAACCGGATCGGAAAAGGCGAGCTTCTTCGGTTGACGGGCAAAGACGGGGTGCTGCGCGGTGGTGTAGGCAATGTAGCCGCAATCATCAACGAAGTATTCCATGCCCGCCTGAAGCGTGGCGTAGGCTAGCGCTCCCCGACCGTGTTGTTTAAGAAACGGCGAAAGCAGCGCCCACTTCTCTTTCGCCCCGAAACTCCTGGCGGCTTCCGCCTCGATAATCTTGATTCCCATTTTGAAGAGCTCCGGCGACATCACGGTCTGTCGCCAACGCTTCCGCCAGATTCAGCGAAACCCAGTCCGCCGTCAACGCAAACACTTTGGCCTTATGCCGGTCGAGGTGGCCCACATGACCGTTGCCGGGAATAATGTGGAGCGCTTTCTTGCAAGTGAGCGCCGCATACAGCAGACACGCGGTTCGGGGCGGATCCAGCTTGTCATCTTCGCCCCACAGAACCAATGTTGGTGCACTAATGCGCGCCACCCGTTGAAGGGTATCCACGAAAAACGCCTCGGCCCCGCCGGGGAAGGGAAAGGCCATGAACGCCGCCAGGCCTTTGGGGTCCGTCGTGATTCGCCGGTTGATTTCCGGGTCGGATGCCAGGTGCAGGCCGCCAAGTTTGGCAAGGGGCAAACGCCATTGCTGGTGAGTGAATCGTTTCTTGATGCCTCCGATAAAAACCAGGAACTTGAGAAACCAAGTCATCGGCAGCGGCAGGGAGTTTCGCACCGTGGCATCCAGCGTGACCAGCGCTTTTAAGCGTGGATCAATCGCCGCCGCCTCCAAAATGGCAGTGCCGCCGGAAGACATACCAAACGCACCAATGCGCTTGCTGTCAATCTTCGGGTGGGTTGCCAGAAATCCAATCGCGGCCTGAACATCTGCCACCCACTCGTGAATGTGAATGCAAAAACGTTCCCCACCGCTTTCGCCGTGGCCGTGAAGGTCAATCGCCAGCGCCGCGACGCCACGGGCAGCTAGCTGTTCACACAACTCGAAGTAGTTCTCTTTGAATTCGCCGGCACCATGGCACACGATCACTGCGGGTGACGGGGTGACTGTATTGGGGTGGAAAAGCAGCCCAACCATTTCATCCCCCAAGGATTTCAGCCGCACGGTTTCTCGCGTGGTCGTCATAGTTTGCAGTCGGTCAAAGCGAATCAGGTGCCATTACCGTTTCGGCCTGCACGTTCTCACATAAGAAGCCCCTTATTTTGAATTCCAGTTCCAACTGGTGCCTTCAATGTGGGCACACGTGTCTAGGAATCTACCCTTGAATGACACAAAGACAATGCGTGTTTTTTGTTGTCGCAACCGTGAAAACAATAAATAATCCAATAAATCTTGGGTGATGAAAGCTCAAGGCGTGTCGTGGTTGGTCGTAATTAGCAATGTCCGCCCGCAGCCAGCATCGAACCGACGGCCCCGTCGAAGGGCTGAATCTCGCGCGGTCCCTTCGCGACGCGCTGGCGTCCGGGGTTCTCGTGGTCAACGCGCGCGAACTAATCGTTTCCGCCACACACGAAGCCGAACGGCTCCTTCACCTTCCGACCGGCAAGACCCTGCCTGCCCCGCTGTCGTTATTACCTGTCCCGCTCCAAAATGTCGTGCGCGAAGCCCTTGCCGGCAAAACTACCATCACCTGCGATCAACTAACGCTGGCGCTGAACGACAAACATTCCCGCAATTTCCATGTCACCGTCCAACCGGTCCAACGCGACGCCGGCTCGCTCGATGTGGTGGTCGTCCTCAGTGACGTGACCCGCTTCGCCCAACTGGAACAAGGGATCATCCGGCTCGACCGCCTCGCCACCCTTGGCACGCTTTCCGCGGACATGGCCCACGAAATCAAGAATGCCCTCGTCCCCGTCAAAACTTTCGTGGACTTGTTGCTGGAAAAACATCACGACGAAGAACTCGCGGGCATCGTCAGCCGGGAAATGCGCCGGCTGGACACCATCATGCGGCAGATGCTGCGCTTTGGCGCCAAGGAGCGTTCCACCCACGGCCCCGTCTGCTTGCACGCCGTGCTCGAACACTCGCTGCGCATGGTGCAGCATCAACTGGCGGGTAAGTTCATTTCGCTCCACCGCGCGTTCAACGCCACGCCCGACGCCGTGCAGGGTAATGACCATCAGTTGGAGCAGGTTTTCGTGAACCTCCTCCTCAACGCCGTCGAAGCTTCCGGCCAGAACGGTTCACTCACCGTAGCCACGGATTTGGTTGCCGCCGCGTCCCCGCGCTCCGGCCCGCCTCAGGTGCGTATTACCGTCGCCGATACCGGCATGGGCATCGCCCCGGAGAATCTGGATCGCCTGTTTGAGCCGTTCTTCACCACCAAGCATCACGGCACCGGCCTCGGTCTGCCCATCACGCGCCGCATCGTTCACGAACACCAGGGTCACATCACCGTGCATAGCGAGCCGAACAAAGGCACCACCTTCAGCGTCCTTCTCCCCGCCGGCGACCAAGCCCTCTAACGCCGGGCCATGAGCCGCCGCTTCAACATCGCCATCCTCAGCGATATCCATTACGCCGGCCCGACCGAACGTACCGCCGGGGACGATTATGAAACCCGGGCCATTTCGCCGCCCTTACTCCGGCTGGCGCTCCGGCTCTATCGCGAACACGTCTGGCTGCGTTATCCGCTCCGGCAAAATCCGCAACTCGATCGTTTTCTCTCCGAAGTGGGCCGCGTGGATTACGTCATCGCCAACGGGGATTATGCCTGCAACGTCGCCGCCGTCGGTCTCAGCGATGATGCCGCCATGGAAAGCGCGAAGGAATGTCTCGGCAAACTCCGGGCGCAATTTGGCGAAAAGCTGCGGGTGAATTTCGGCGACCATGAACTCGGCAAATTCCGGCTCCTGGGCACGCGCGGGGGACTGCGGCTCCGGAGCTGGCAGCGGGGCTGTGCCGAACTCGGACTCCAACCCTTCTGGCGGCTCGAGCTGGGCAATTATGTCTTGTTCAACTGTGTGTCCACCCTCGTCGCGCTCCCTTTGTTTGAAGCTGACCTGCTGCCCGCCGAAAAGCCCGCGTGGGAGGAACTTCGCGCGCAACATCTCGCCGAAATCCGCGCCGCCTTCCGTGCGCTGCGGCCCGACCAGCGGGTGCTGTTCTTCTGTCATGATCCCACGGCCCTGCCGTTTCTCTGGCGGGACGAAGTGGTGCGAGGAAAGCTGGTCCAGATTGAGCGCACCATCATCGGCCATCTCCACTCACCGCTATACTTGCGCCTAAGCCAGTTGCTTTGCGGGTTTCCGGTAATGCGTCGCTTCGGCCATTCGGTCCGGCGCATGAGCACGGCGCTGAACGAAGCTCGCGGCTGGCGGGACTTCCACGTGCTGCTGTGTCCTTCACTCGCCGGGATTGACCTCCTCAAGGACGGCGGATTTTACACCGCTGAGCTCGCCGCCGACGCCCAGTCACCCGCCCGCTTTCAGTTCCACGCGCTGCCCCGCTGAAGCCAATGGGAGCGCGGGAACAAAATTCTTGTCAATCCCGGAAGGCAGCCTCTAGTCTGCGCCAACATCATTTAGCCGCATGACTTACCCCAAAATCACTCTGCCGCAATTGTTGGAACAGACCGCTGCAAAATCGCCCGCCTACCCGGCCCTCATTTACTTCGGTGGCGAGATATCCTACGGGCAACTTCAGGATCATGTGAACCGGCTGGCCGCCGGTTTGCAGGCCATGGGCGTGCAGCGGGGCGATTGCGTGGCGCTGTTGATGCCCAACTGCCCGCAGTTTGTGATCAGCTTTTTTGGCGCGATGCGGGCGGGCGCGATTGTCACGGCGACCAGTGCGATGTACACCGCGCGCGAGATTGCCCACCAGTGGAATGATGCGGGCGCAACGGTTGTGATCGCGGATCGCCGGCTCTACCCGGCGATCAAAGCCGCGCTGCCGCAATTGACTTCCGTGCGGCACATTATCCTCACCGGGATGCGGCAGTATTACCCACGCGCCGGGCAGCAGCTTTGTGCTGCCTTGACGTTGTCCTCGCCGACAAAAGTTTCAGCCCAATCGCAGTCTGACCCAACGGGCAACCCTCCGTCCAAAGGTCCGGGGCTGCACAAATGGGAAAAGATCCTGAGCGTCTCCGCCACCCCGCAGCCAAGCGATCTGACGCCCGCGGCCATCGCCTGCCTGCAATACACCGGCGGTACCACCGGCACCTCCAAGGGCGCCATGCTCACCCACGCCAACCTGGTAATTAACGCATACCAGGCGAGTCGCTGGTTGGGGATCGGCCCGGAGCGCCCCGAAGTGCTGGTTGCCGCGCTGCCCATGTTCCACATTTTCGCGATGACCTGTGTGATGATTAGTTCGATCGAGATCGGCGGTCGCGTGGTCATCCTGCCCCGGTTCGAGCTTCGGGCGGCTCTGAATGTCATCCGCAAGTATCGGCCGACGATATTCCATGGCGTCCCCACCATGTACGTCGCGTTTAACAGCGTGCCGGGCGTCGAGCGTTACGGATTCAACTCGCTGCGGATGTGCATGAGTGGTGGCGCGGCGTTGCCCGCCGAGGTCCGGCAGAAATTTGAGGCTTTGACCGGCGGAAAGCTCGTCGAGGGATACGGGCTGACCGAGACGTCGCCCGTGACGCATATCAACCCGCCGGCAGGGTCGCCGAAAATCGCCAGCATCGGCCTGCCGATTCCCGATACGGAAGCGCGGATTGTGGACTTGGAAACCGGGACGCGCGAAATGCCCGTTGGTGAAGTCGGTGAAATCACAATTCGCGGGCCCCAAGTCATGAAGGGTTACTGGAACAAGCCGGAGGAAACCGCCTTGGTGATGCGCGACGGCTGGCTGCACACCGGCGACATCGCGAAGAAAGACGCCGATGGTTATTTTTACATCGTGGACCGCAAAAAGGACATGATTATTGCGGGCGGCTACAACATCTATCCGCGCGAAATCGAGGAGGTTTTGTTCGAGTGCCCTAAGGTCCAGGAAGCCGCGGTGATCGGAATCCCGGACTCGTATCGGGGGGAGACCGTTAAAGCCTTTGTGGTGCTGAAGCGGGGCGTCACGGCGACGGCCGAAGAGATCATCGCCTTCTGTCGCGAGCGGATCGCCGCTTACAAAGCCCCACGTGAGGTGGTATTCCGGGAGTCATTGCCCAAATCCGGGGTTGGGAAATACCTTCGGCGCGAGTTGCGCAATCTTTGACCCTGCGAACGTAACTGCCGAAGTAAGGAAGCGGATTTCGGCTCGAATGCGAAGTCCCGTTCCATACCTCGGCGCAACATGTCGTGAACGGACTGCTGAAACTACAGGATTAATATGAGAACCATACAACGAACCGAGCTCCGAAGCCGGCCAAACGGTTACCCGTGGCCCTGGCCAGCATGGCTGGCGCTGGGCTGCTTCTTTCTGGGCGGCGCGGTTAGCAGCCGAGCCGACGTAACCCTTGCCGACCAGGGTCAAACCAAATACCGCATCGTCGTTTCGGCCAGCGCGATTCCGGCAGAACGATACGCGGCCGAGGAACTGCAACGGTATCTTGAACGGATGAGCGGTGCGAAATTACCCATCGTGACCGATGCGGACAAACCGGCCGACCGCGAAATCCTGCTGGGGGACAATCTCCACCTCGCAAAGCTGCGGCCGGCGGTGGATTTCAGCAAGCTCGGCCCGGACGGGTTTGTGCTGCGCGTAGACGGTAATCGCTTGATTATCGCCGGTGGCCGGCCACGCGGCACCTTGAACGGCGTTTATACGCTGCTGGAGGAACAACTCGGCGTGCGCTGGTTTACGCCGGAACTTGAAATCGTTCCCAAACTCGACCGCGTCAAACTGCCGAAACTGAACGCGACGATCATTCCCGCGCTGGAGAACCGCGACGTCTTCTGGAGCGAAGTGATGCACAACGCGGATTTTGCCGCGCGCCACCGCGTCAACGGGCAGCATTACGGCCTCACCGCGAAACACGGCGGCGCTTTCACGGTCTATCACCCGTTCGTCCACAGCTTCGATGGCCTGGTGCCGCCGGAACTGTACAGCGAACACCCGGAATATTTTCCGCTCATTGATGGCAAGCGCAAAAGCGGCTACGTCCAGCGCTGTCTTTCGAACCCCGACGTGCTGAGGATTTCGATCGAGCGCGTGCGGCAGTGGATCAAGGAACACCCGGAAGCTACCATCTTCAGCGTCTCGCAGAATGACGCCTTCAATAACTGCCAGTGCGACCAGTGCAAAGCCGTGGATGATGCGGAGGGCAGTCCGGCGGGTTCGCTGCTTAAATTCGTCAACGCCGTGGCGGAGGCGATTGAAAAAGACCATCCAAACATTCGCATTGATACGCTGGCTTATCAGTACACGCGCAAAGCGCCCAAGACCATCCGCCCGCATCGCAACGTCATCGTGCGCCTTTGTTCCATTGAATGCTGTTTCGCGCACCCACTTGAGACGTGTCCCGAGGAGAAGAATCGCCGCTTCCGCGAAGACATCGTGGCCTGGGGACCAATCGCGCCGCTGCTCTACGTGTGGGACTACACCACGGACTTTGGCCATTACCAGCAGCCGTTTCCGAACTTCGATGCCCTCCAATCCAATGTTCGCTTCTTCGTAAAGCACAACGTCAAAAGCCTGTTCGAGCAGGGCAATTATTCCGGCGGCGGTTGCGGCGAGATGGAACCGCTCCGTGCCTACGTTCTGGCGAAGCTGCTCTGGAATCCCGACACCGACGTGCAAAGGCACATCACTGAATTCGTTAACGCTTACTACGGCAAAGCCGCGCCGAAGATCATTGCCTACCTCGACACCATCCACCGCCCCGTCCGGGAGCAGGGCAAGCACATCCACATCTTCGACAAGCCGACCTCCGCTTACCTGAGTGAAGACGTGATGAACGCGG
>JADLHS010000265.1 GCA_020848635.1 Limisphaerales bacterium | reverse complement strand
CCGTTTGATGCGCTCGTATTCGTTCTTGAAGGCGAAGCGGAGATCACCATTGCGGGCCAACCTCATCGTTTGAATGGCGGCGAGATGATTCTGATGCCCGCCGGTCAGCCCCATGCCTTGAAGGCGATTCACCGGTTCAAAATGATTTTGACCATGATCCGATCCTGACTTCAAAAGAACACCATGAATGCTGGCTGGCTAATAAGCTCCAAATTTCTTCTCGGTTGCGCGCTGAACCCTGACCGATTGCCGCAAAGGTCGCTATGAAGGTTTCTGAATATTTCACCAATCGCCGCGTTCGGCGATCTGCTCAGTTCCTGCTGCTGACGCTGGTTGCGGGACTGGTGGCCTATCGCCTCAAGTTCAGTCCGACACCGGTGACCACCCACTCCATCGCAACCGGAGAAGTGCGGGGCGAAGTCATGGGCACGGGCACGCTGGAAGCCCGAGTCAAAACTACGATCAGCCCACGCATTCAGGAACGATTGGCGGAAGTGTTCGTGGATCAGGGCGACATCGTGAAAGTCGGTCAACTCCTGGCTCGTCTTGATGACGCGGAAACCAAACAGCAAGTGGCCATCGCCGAAGCCACGCTCGCTGCCGCCCGGGCCACGGTCGAGCGCGTTCGTTCCGACGAGGTCCGCGCCCAGGCAGTGCTCAAGCAGGCGCAACTGGATCATCGTCGCTCGACCGAATTGCTCGCCGGCAAAATTGCCGCCCAGGCCGATTTCGACAAAACCGCCGAAGCCTTGCATGTGGCCGAAGCGGACCTGAAGCGTTCGCAAGCCGCCATCGTGGAAGCCCAAAGCCAGGTGTTCACCGCCGAAAAGAATTTGCTCTATCAAAAGGAGCATCTCGCGTTCACCGAAATGCGGAGTCCCTACGACGGATTGGTCACGCGCCGTGACCGCGATCCCGGCGGCATTGTCGTGCCGGGCGGATCAATTCTGCAACTTGTCGCCACGAACGAAATCTGGGTGTCCAACTGGGTGGACGAGACCGCAATGGCGGGTTTGAAAGCGGACCAGCCGGCTCGCGTGGTCTTCCGCTCCGAACCGGACAGGAGTTACGCTGGTGAAGTGGCCCGACTCGGACGCGAGGCCGACCGCGAGACACGGGAATTCATCGTGGACGTGCGCGTGAAGGAATTGCCGGAGAACTGGACCATCGGCCAGCGCGCCGAGGTGTTCATCGAAACCGGACATAAATCAAACAGCCTGCTCATACCTCCGCAGTTTGTTCGTTGGCGCGAAAACAAACCCGGCGTGTTGGTCAACGACCACGGCCGCGCCCGCTGGCGCGAGTTGACGTTGGGCTTGCGCGGCTCGCAGAACATCGAAGTCACGCAGGGACTTTCCGCTGACGAACAAATTGTCCGGCCCATCGAAGGTCAGAAGCAGCCGCTCAGTGACGGTCAACGCATCACCGCAAAATGAACCTCGCCACCAAGGACATCCGGCATAACTTGGGCCGATTCGCACTCACGGCGATCGGCATCGGGTTGCTCCTGATGATCGTCCTCGGCATGAGCGGCATCTATCGCGGAATGATTGACGATGCGCTGGTGGTGGTGGACCGGCTCGGCGCTGATTTGTGGGTGGTGCAGCGCGGGACCCGCGGTCCGTTTGCCGAGATTTCACGCGTGCCCGCCAGCTTGGAGCATCGGCTGCTCGCTGTGCCAGGCGTGGTGAGTGCCAGAAGCTTTGTCTCCCACAACATCCAGCGTGAGCACAATGGTCGCCCCCTGCGGATCAATGTCCAAGGACTGGCCTGGCCCGAAGACAAAGGCGAGTGGCTGTCCCTAGCGGTAGGCCGTCCGCTCGGACAAGCCCACTACGAAATGATCGCCGATCAATCGTTGGGACTCGCGTTGGGCGAACAGCTCAAGCTGGGCAAGGATAGTTATACGGTCGTTGGGCTCGCGAAAGGGATGGTTTCGTCGGGTGGCGACGGAATCGCCTTTTTCACGGTCCACGATGCGCAGGCCGTTCAATTTGACCTTCCCGGAGAGGCGATTCGCCTGGAGCGAGCCGCCCGGGTGAGCCGCGCAACTGCGCAAGATCTCGGGCAAGTGCAACCACTGCTGCTGGATCGGGGCGCGGGCCCGGCCTCGGGCATTCCTGCGCTCGGTCCGGCGATGGTGAGCGCGATTACGGTTCGACTGGCTGAGGGAATTGATCCGCGGGCGGTGGCGAAAACCATCTCAGCCTGGCCGGATGTTTCCGTCCATACCCAAGCGGCGCAACACGAACTCCTGGTCTATGGGATGATTGATAAGGCGCGGCGGCAGATCGGCCTGTTCCGGGTCCTGCTCATTGTCCTTTCGACCATCATCATGGCGCTCATCCTCTACACCCTCACCCTCGACAAGATTCACGACATCGCGTTGCTCAAGCTCATGGGCGCTCGCAATGCCATGATCGTGGGGTTGATTCTCCAACAGGCACTCCTGCTTGGGATCCTCGGCTACGGCATCGCCTATTTGCTGGGGCAATGGGTCTTTCCGAAGTTCCCCCGACGCGTGCTCATCGCCGCCGACGACTTGTGGGGACTGGCGCTGGTGGTCGTGGCCATTTCCGTGCTGTCCAGCCTGCTCGGCATCTGGAAGGCGATGCGCGTTGAGCCAAACAAGGTGTTGTCGTGATGAAGCCGGACAATTCCAACGCGCCCGCCATCGTGGCCGAGAACCTCACGAAGATTTACGGCAGCGGCAACACCGAGGTGGTCGCCATGCGGAATGTTTCGCTCCAGGTGGCGCGCGGCGAAGTCGTCGCGCTTCTGGGTCCCAGCGGCGCGGGCAAATCCACGTTGCTCACCGCCATCGGACTCATCAATCCGCCCACCTCGGGCCGCATCCACATCGGTGGTGAGTGGGTCATGGATGCCGATCAGGCCAAGGTGGACCTGCGCGCCTTCCGCCGTCAGCATCTTGGCTTTGTCTTCCAGAAGGCGAATCTGATTCCCTTCCTAAGCGCGGTCGAAAACGTGCAAATCGCCCTGGAAATCAACGACGCATCACCCCGCGCCGCCCGCCAACGCGCGCGGGAACTGCTCGACTACCTTGGTGTCGCGGACCGTGCCAGCAATCTTCCCGACGCCCTTTCCGGCGGCCAGCAGCAGCGCGTGGCCGTGGCCCGTGCCCTGGCGAACGAGCCCAGCCTGATTCTCGCTGACGAGCCGACCGCCGCGCTCGACAGCCACCGCGGACGGCAGGTCATGGAGTTGTTCGCCAAAGTTGCCCACGAGCAAGGCGCGGCCGTTCTGGTCGTCACCCACGACCACCGTTCACTCGACGTTTTCGATCGCACTTTGGAGATGGAAGATGGTCAACTGAACCCCGGATCAAATCACCCGTCATGACCAGCGTTAAGAAGAATGAGGCCATCTCCCCTGGGAGCGATGGAGACCGGATGATCCATGCCTTCGCTGCGGGCAGGTTGGTGGCCCCACCAATCATAAATTATTTGCGAGCGTCCTGAAGCCGTCAGTATCAACTTCCTAATGTTATCTTCTTATATCCTGTTGCTGG
>JADLHS010000264.1 GCA_020848635.1 Limisphaerales bacterium | reverse complement strand
CCTCGGCATCCAGCGCATCCACGCACGCAAACAGCTTTGCGGCGAGATCGGCGCGCGCTGCGATGTCGTCCGGTGCTGGGTCGCGCGAAGCACAGGTTGACCACCATTCGTCGGAGCGGGGCTCGGTGCGATGATTCGCGCGCCGCCAGTCCACGTAAACATGGTGAGCGATGCCATGAATCCAGGAACTGAACGACGACCGCCCGGCGAACGTCGGCAAGGCCTGCCAGACACGGCCAAACGTGCGCTGCGTGAGGTCGGCGGCATCAGCATCATTGGCGGCGAGGCGGCGCAGGAAGGCATAAATACGTTCATAGAATGACTTGATGAGTTGATTCGCCGCCGCTTTGTCCCCGCGACGGGCATTCTCCACCAGTTGATCCATTTGCGATTCCATTCGTTACACCCAGTTAGTCGTAAGCTGGGGTGGAAGTGGACAAAAAAATCTTCGCCGATCCCGTACAAAAGCCGTGTTCATCCGAATCCATCCGTGGTTCAATCTCGTCGTGACTCGGAATAATGATGCCATTGCCCGCCTCTGCCCCGCGTGCGGCCTCTGCTGCAACGGCGTGTTGTTCGGCGACGTGGAGTTGCAGCGCGGCGACGATGCGAAGCAGCTTGCCGGACTTGGCGTGGATTTATTCCGCAAAGGCCGCAAAACTGCCTTCCCTCAGCCGTGTTCGTGCTTCGACGGAAGACTCTGTGGCATCTACGCCGACCGACCCAAGCAGTGTCGCGCGTTCGAGTGCGGCCTGCTCAGGCGGGTCCACGCCGGCAAACTCACTGCTGGCGCGGCATTGAAGACCATCGCCGAAGCGCGGCGGAGTGCGGAGGTGGTGTTAAGGTTAGTGCGCGAACTTGGGAGCGCGGATGAAGCCAAGCCGCTGAACCAACGCTACGCCGAGGTTGCCGCTCAACCGATTGACATGAGCGCCAGCACCGCCGAAGTGGAACGGCGCGGTGAGTTGATGATGGCGGTGGCGAAGCTGGTGCAGTTTTTGGAGCGGAATTTTAGGACATGAGAATTGACGAGGTCGGCGGGTGCGTCGCGGGTTGAGCAAGCAGATCAAACGTCTGCGCCGACTGTTTAACAGTGAACGCGGCCTGGCATTCACACGAACCGCGAGGCTTTGGCGCCACACAGCGTGGAGTTACCAACGCGCGGAGTCTCAGCCTTTTGCGAATTCGTGCCCGCTTTTTTAAGTCGTCGGCTGCGGACTACGGCTTCAAACCCCTGCAAAAGTTTTCAATGCGCCCCAGCCCCTTCTCGATGTTCGCCATGCTTGTCGCGTAGCTGAGGCGGATGTAATCGTCCGCGCCAAAGGCGATACCGGGAACGGCGGCGACTTTCTCCTGCTCCAGCAACTTGGCGCAAAACTCAGCGGACTTCAGCCCGGTCTTCGCGATGTTCGGGAACAGGTAGAAAGCGCCCTTGGCGTTCACGCAGGAGATGCCGGGCATGGCATTGAGTTTGTTGAACGCGTAGGTCCGGCGTTTGGAGAACTCCGCGAGCCATCTCGGTAAATGATCCTGCGGGCCGGTGAGCGCCGCGACCGCACCTTTCTGGGCAAAGCTCGTCGGGTTGCTCGTGCTGTGGCTTTGCACGGCATCAATCGCCTTGGCGATCGGTTCGGGTGCGGCGCACCAGCCCAGGCGCCAACCCGTCATGCTCCACGCCTTGGCGAAACCGTGGACGATGATGGTGTGCTCCAAATGCGCGGGCGAAAGGCTGGCGACACTCTTGTGTTGCGCGCCATCGTAGAGGAGGTGCTCGTAGATTTCGTCACTCATGATGAGCACGCCCTTCTCCACGCAGATGTCACCAAGCGCCTTGATTTCGTCGGGGGTATAGACGCTACCGGTCGGATTGCTCGGCGAATTGAGCACGAACAGCCGGGTGCGCGGGGTGATGGCGGCGCGCAGTTGGGCGGGCGTGACTTTGAATTCAGTTTGATCGGACGTCTCGAGAATGACGGGCTTGGCGCCGGCCAGCTTCACCATTTCCGGATAACTCAGCCAATAGGGGGCGGGGATGATGACTTCGTCGCCTTCCTGGCAGGTGGCGAGGATGACGTTGTAACAGGAATGTTTGCCGCCGCAGGAGACAATGATTTGAGACGGCTTGTAAGTCAGACCGTTCTCTCGTTTGTGTTTGTCCGCAATGGCCTGCCGCAGCTCGGGGATGCCGGCGGCGGGGGTGTATTTGGTGAAGCCATCCGCCAGGGCTTTGGCACACGCGTCTTTGATATGTTGTGGCGTGTCGAAGTCGGGTTCGCCCGCGCCGAAGCCGACCACGTCCAAGCCCTCAACCTTCATCTGCTTGGCCTTGGAATCAATGGCGAGCGTCAGGGAAGGGGCGAGGGAGGCGGCGCGATGGGAAATTTTATAGTTCATAAGTCAGGCAGAGGATTGGCAACCGGATGGGCGGGCGCAAGCGGATTTCGCTCGCGGCTAAATGCCCGTGGTGCGGCGGAGGATTTGGGGAATTACCGGGCCGGTCACTTCGGTTCGGCTGGCGTTGCTTCTGGCTTTGGTTCGGCCTTTTTTTCCACGAGCAGTTGCGCCCGCTCCTTCAGAACCGAATCCACCGTCCAGCCGGACACCAGGTAAGTCCATGGCTCAAATGTTTTCTCGGTCGCGACTTTCTCTCCGAGCTTTTTCTGTCGTTCCGCAAACTCTTTGTCGAGTTTGGCCTTGTCCTCCGGCTTTTCATCCTTACCCGGCACGCGTTCGGTGGGCAAGGTTGCGGCCACGGTCAGGGTGACGAAGTAATTCTCATTGGTCTTGGCGCCAACCTTGATGGTATAGTTAAAACCTTCAAAAGTCTCCACGGTTACAACGGTGGGTTGATTAAGCCCCGTCTGCTCCGGCGGCGCCGCCACGGCGATATCCTCAAAGCTCGGCGCGGAAAACGGATTGCCCGCGGCGCTGGCTTTCCCCGAGTCGAGTTCTTCCCCCGACTGCGCTTCAGCAAACTTCAGCGGGCCGCCTTCGGTCTCGCGCACAAGTTTCCAGGAATTGGTCGCCTGCGGGAAGTTGACCGCAATCGTGCGTGCTTTTTCGATTTTGAAGAAGTCCTTGTTCAGCCACGGGGCGGGATTTGGTTCCAAGTTCGCCAGCGGATCTGATATCAAAGCGACGCGATCAGCAGCGCCGCCGGCCATCACATATCGTCCATCGGGGAAACCGCCGTCGCCCATATCCTCCATGGGCGACCGTTGCCCGCCGCTCCTCATGTGTTTCTTGCCGAGCAGCAGAGTCTTGATCGCCTTGCCGCTCGCATCCCGGAACTCCACGGTCGTCGGGGCATTGGTCCCGCTCGGGGCGAGCTCGAGTCGCGGTAACTGCGACGGGCCAACGGTTTCGATTTGAACGACTTTTAAATCCTTCAGTTTCAGCAGCAGGCTGCTGATTTCAGCGAAGTTCGCCGGATAGTCCCCGCGCTGGGCTACGCGCCAAAGATCGTTCTTCTTCGCCAGCGTGAATTCGTTGGTGCCGTGCTTGACGGAGATCTGCGCCACGTCGTTCACCGTAAATTCCCCCATCAGCTTTTGGCCGATCGCGGCGCCGCCACCGCCCCATGAGGCAGATTGGTTGCGCATCTGTTTCAGCCCCCACGCGCCGAGGACAAGCACCAACACCAACAGGATGACGAATTGTTTCCGATTCATTTGGCTGCCGTAAGTTTGCGTTTATAGACCGCCAGCAGGATGCCGCAGCCGGTGACCGCCAGCGGCATGGCGAAAATGTTCCACCACTTGACCCGAGTTTCGAGCTGATCCACCTCGCGCCGCAAATCCTTTTGCGTTTTTTTCAAAACCGCCCTTGCTTCTGATTCCTTCTTGCGGAATTTTTCCAGTTCGGTCTGCTGCTCCGGCGAGAGGATGAAGCGCTGATTCTTGTCCTTGTTCTGTTGTAATTCATTCAGGCGCTGCTGCGTTTCAGCGAGGCTGGCTTCCAGTTCCTGGACTTTGCCGCGGAATCGGGCGTCCGCCTGGGCCTCCATCTTTTTCACCCGGGTGAATGGCCGGTTCATGGTGGCGCGACTGCGGACCCCGATGAGGTTGCTGTCACCAGCCAATTGCTCGACGGCGTTCTGGGCAAAGTTCAGATTGCCATTCAGGGGGCGGCGCATGTTGCCAAAGGGCGTTTGGGTGTCTTGAACTGAAAAACTGTCGTGAATCATATCCGCATCGCCGACGAGGATGACGGTAGCTTCCGATTTGCCTTCCTTGAGGGCGTCGTCAGCTTGCTTGACATCCGACTTGGCCGCCGGGTCCTTCTTGTCGTCAGGCTGCTTTTCTGCGGGTTTACCCTCCGGAAATGCAGTTTTGAATTTGCCCATCAGCCGAATGGCCAGGGCGTATTCAGTGCCGGACGCTTTGAAGTCCTTGAGCGCACTTTCCGGCGCCAAATTCGCCATCATTCCGTCCACCATTTGGGAATCTGCCGTGCTCCGGAGCAGAACCGTCTCTTTGAGTCCCGCCGCCGGAGTGCCGGAGAATACGCCCCCCGCAAAATACCAAATGTTGTCAATCTGCGAGGTCACGACATCGTTGGTGTCAATTCCTTCCGCCGTGATCGAAAGCCAAGTGGGGCGTTGCGATCCCTGCCCTTGCCCACCACCAACTTCCATCTGGAAATTCATATCCGCCACGACCTTGGAGTTTTCAAAACTGATGCCCCAGGCTTTGAGGAGCTTATCGAGCGTCGAACCGCCCCCGCCCATCTGACCCATCATCGGGTTCTGCTGGTTGCGGCTTTCCATGAGTGAATTGGCATCCAGGAACGCCACGAGCTTGCCGCCGCGCAGGACAAATTGATCAATCGCAAACTGGGTCGTGTCGGTGATGTCCTTCGGATGAATGACGATGAGCACCTTGATCTCCGGGTCAATTTTGTCGGTGCCCAGCTCCACGCGTCGCACGGTAAAGTCGTTCTGCAATTCCGTGACCAACGCCCAGGCGGGTTGCCCGCGCTGGCCCATCTGCATCATCATTGGGTTCGACGGCATGCCGAACACCGGCAGGGAACTCATCACGCCCACGACCGGCTTCTCCGGCGTGACGACCCGTGTGATGGCGCGCGACAAATCGTATTCGAGCAAACGCTCGCGGGTTGGTTGAACGAAGGGGATGGCCTGTTTCGCATCCAGCAAGCTAACGGCCAGGCCAAGGTAAAACTTATCTCCGGTTTGGAGCGGCAAACCCTCCACTCCGTCGAGTCGCGCGGAATCCTCGGCGTCCGAATCGGGTTGGGGGTCATATTTCTCGATGATGATTTTGCCTTTACCCGCCTGTTTGTACTCGGCGAGCAGATCTTCCACTTTGCGGGCGTAGCCTTTGAGGAAGACGGTTTCCGGCGAGGCGCTGGCGCTTTGCGAACAGTAGAAGCGAATTTTTACCGGCGTATCCAGCCGGTCGAGGATTGCGCGCGTACCGTCCGACAACGTATAGGCCTTTTCCTTGGTCAAATCCACGCGCTGGCGCACGGTCCCCGTGATGAAGTTCACGGCGATGAGAATTAGCGCCATGGCGACCACGCCGCCAACCGAGTAGAGAAAAGTTTCGAGAGATTTTTTTTGCATCGCAATTTCTTTCTAGCCCGCGCGATGCCCGCGCAGAATCACGCTCGTGGAGAAGAGCGAAAAGCCGATCAGGGAAAGGAAGAACAACACGTCGCGGGAATCGAGCACGCCTTTTTGAAAACCCTCGAAATGCGTTATGACGCTGAAGGACGTCACAACATCCACCAGCCAAGGGCTCGCCCAGCCTTCGAGAAACCTGACCACGGGCGGAAAACCGGCCAAAATCAGGAACAAGCAAACCACCACCGAGACGATGAAGCTGACCACCTGCGTGCGGGTCATGGCCGAGGTGATGCAACTGATGGCGAGATAGGCGCCGGCCATGAGCCAACTGCCGATGTAACCCGAGAGAATGACCCCGTTGTCTGGCGTGCCAAGGTAATTCACGGTGATGACGATCGGAAACGTAAGCACCAGGGCCAAGCCCAGGAACAGCCACGAGGCCAGAAACTTCCCGACGATCGCCTGCCAGGTGGTGATCGGCATCGTCAGCAAGAGTTCCAGCGTTCCAACCCGTCGCTCTTCCGCCCACAGGCGCATGCCGACTGCCGGCACCAGGAAGAGGTAGAACCACGGATGCCAGTCGAAAAACGACCGGGTGAGGGAAGCTTCGCCGCGCTCAAAAAAGCCCCCGACCATGAAGGTGAAGAACCCGCAAAGCAGCAGGAAAATCACAATGAAGACATACGCCAGCGGCGACGAGAAATAGGCGCCGAGTTCGCGCTTGGCGATGGTTTTGATGTTGGCCCAGGTGTTCACTTCGTTTCCTCCTTCACAGTGTCCGGCAGGGTGATGCTGCGAAACACC
Source organism: Limisphaerales bacterium (assembly GCA_020848635.1). Classification (GTDB taxonomy): domain Bacteria; phylum Verrucomicrobiota; class Verrucomicrobiia; order Limisphaerales; family JADLHS01; genus JADLHS01. The sequence continues at coordinate 11,155 of JADLHS010000264.1, read as the reverse complement.
TCATCCAGCCGGCCTTCCTCCGTATGTAGCTCCTCGACCTGCCAACTGCGTGTGGCCTCCAAAACTTCGCGCGTCAAATCCTGGTCGCCAGCGGTGCGCGGAAAGACCGTGGCCGTGATCCGCTGCCCTTGGGCCTCGGCCACGACCTTCTTCGCCGTCCGAAGCTGGCTCAACTTTTCTTTCACCGCGGTCGCAACCATGCCATTGACCCGCAAGGTCACGGCGCCCGCCCAGTCCGACCGCCGCCGCAATTCGGGTGGGGTCCCGTTCGCGACGATCCGGCCGCGATCAATGATGATGGCGCGCGAGCAAACCGCGTCCACTTCCTCGAGGATGTGGGTGGAGAAAATAATCGCCTTCTTCTCGCCCATCCGCCGGATCAAACTGCGAATCTCGTGTTTTTGATTCGGGTCGAGGCCGTCCGTTGGTTCGTCGAGCACCAAAACCTCGGGATCGTGAATAATGGATTGGGCGAAACAGGTGCGATGGCGATAGCCCTTGGAAAGGGTCTCGACGCTCTGATGCAGGACCGATTGCAGGAAGCACATTTCGACCGCCCGATTGACGGCTTTCGTCTTTGCCTCCCCGCGCAGCCCGCGAATCTCCGCGGCAAACCCCAGGAAGCCGCTCACCGTCATGTCGGTGTAGGCGGGCGCGTTCTCCGGCAGATAGCCAATCAGGCGTTTGCCAGGGATTGGATTCTCCACCATGTCGAAACCGCCTACGCTCACCCGCCCGCTGGAAGGCGGAATGAAGCCGGTGATGATTCGCATGGTGGTGGATTTGCCGGCGCCGTTTGGCCCGAGAAATCCCAGCACCTCGCCGCGTTCGACCGTGAACGAAATGCCGTCCACGGCGCGTTTGGCGCCGAACAGTTTCGTCAAATTTTCGACTTTGATCATGGCTTGCGTTCCAATTCCAATCCAAAGGAGCGTGCGAAATAGCTGGCCGGAGCGCGTTTGTAAATGATTATTCGCATCTGATTCGATTGGCGCGACTCCGGCGACCGAACGTCCGCTTTGGCGAATTGGACACTCCGGCGGAAAAATGTTCAAAAATAATTGCGGCCCGCCCGTTGGCGTATTCGCGGCGACTGGCTGGGCGGCGGGCGCGGCCGGGACGAGCCTTGCCTTCGCCGTTGTCAATTCGGCCCGCGGGGCATAACCTGCCGGTGCGCGCATCGTATGACGCCGACCCAACAGCACGCCACGCTGGCCGCCACGAATTGTCCGGTCGCCTTCGACAATCTCACGCGGCAATTGTATGCCACGGATGCCTCGCATTATCAGATCGAGCCGCTGGCCGTTGCCTTTCCGCGGGATGCGAAGCAAGCCGCCGCGATCATCCAGGCGGCGGCGCAGGCGGGCGTGGCCGTCATCCCGCGCGGTGCCGGCACCGGGTTGGTCGGTGGCGCCATCGGCGAGGGGTTGGTGGTGGATTTCGCGCGCTTTAACCGGTTGATCACAGATTTTGATGCGGAGAAGCGCACGGTGCGCGTCGGCGCGGGCGTGGTGCTGGATCAACTCAATGATTTCCTCCGCCCGGAAGGGCTGGCCTTCGGCCCGGATGTGGCGACAAGTTCCCGGGCGACGCTCGGCGGGATGATTGCCAGCAATTCTTCCGGGGCCCGCACGCCGCTGTATGGAACGACGGCCGATCACCTGGTCGAACTGGAAATCGTTCTCGGTGACGGGCAGGTGCTGAAGGTGGGGCCGGGCCGCAGCACGATGCCGCGCCAACGGGAATTGCTCGAAGACATCGCGATGCTCAACGCGCTGCAAATCGCCGAGCGTTTCCCGGCGGGGTTGCTTAAGCGCTGGCCGGGCTATGCGCTGGACCGCATCGCGCGGGAGCCGGCGAACCTCATCAATGTCCTCGCCGGCAGCGAGGGTACGCTCGCTGCCATAACTTCCGCCGTCCTCAAGCTGGTGCCGACGCCGGACGAGATCGGGCTGGGGCTGATCTTTTTTGACTCGATTCCGGATGCCCTGCAAGCCGCCCTGGAACTCCGGGACTTGAATCCTGGGGCGGTCGAATTCCTCGACCGCCTCCTGCTGGATCAAACGCGCGGCCAGCGCGAGTTTCAATCGGCGCGGGATTTGTTGGAACTGGATACGCGCCCGGCGGTTGGCGTGCTGGTCGTGGAATTTTACGGCGACGTCGTGGATCGGCTGGCGGCGATGGAGGCCAAACCCATCGGCACCCGGAAAAAGATTCTGGAGACGCTGGCCCAGATCCATCAAGTCTGGGCCTTGCGCAAGGCGGGGTTGTCCTTGCTGACGAGCTGCAAAGGCAACGCGAAGCCGGTGACGTGCATCGAGGATGTCGCGGTGCGCCCGCAGGATTTGCCGGCCTATCACACGGAACTGTCGGCGCTGATTCACGAAATGGGATTGACCGCGTCGTTCTACGGGCACGCGGCGGCCGGCTTGTTGCATGTGCGACCTGTGCTCGACTTGCGCACCGGAGCGGATTTGAAGAAGTTCCGCGCCATCACGCAAGATGTTGCCGCGTTGGTCAAACAATTCAAAGGCTCGTTTGCCGCGGAACACGGCGTCGGCCTCGGGCGCACCGAGTTCTTGAAAAAGCAGGTGGGTGACGATCTTTATCTGCTCATGCGGCAGATCAAGAAATCATTCGATCCCCACAATCTGTTCAATCCCGGCAAGCTCATTGATGACGGGCGCTACAAGCTCGACACCAACCTCCGGCAGGGGGTGGGCACCGCGCTTAAATTGACGTTTGTGCCAACGCTGGCCTTCGCGGCCCGCGATGGGACCTTCGCGGCCAATCTCGAACAGTGCAATGGCTGTGGCGGCTGTCGCAAAGAAACGCCCACGATGTGCCCGACGTTTGTGGCGACAGGCGAGGAAAGCATGTCCACGCGGGGCCGCGCCAACGCCATCCGCGCCGCCTTGGAATTGCGCGGCCTCGGGCGGGCCGACCCGCTGGGCTCGGAAGAACTCGAAGCGGTCTTGAGCAACTGTCTCTCGTGCAAAGCTTGCACGAATGAATGCCCTTCCAATGTGAACCTGGCCCTGCTCAAGGCGGAACTGCAGTGGGCCCGGATTCGGCGCGATGGGCTCTCCTTGCGCGAACGGCTGTTCAGTTCCGTGGACCGGCTGGGACGGCTGGGCTGTAAGTTGCCAGGCATCGCAAACCAGCTGCTGGAGTCGCAAGCGTTGCGTCGTTTGCTCGCGGGCGCAACTGGCATTGCGCCCGAGCGGCTTTTGCCGCGGTACACAAAGCAACGGTTTGACCGGTGGTTCGAGCAACGGAAGCCCCCCGCCGCCGCGCCCCATGGTCGCGTGTTGCTGTGGGACGACACCTTCGTACGCTACCATGATCCCCACATCGGCATCGCGGCGGTAACCGTGCTGGAACTGGCCGGGTTTGAAGTTGCACTGGTGAACGGCCGCAAGTGTTGCGGTCGCCCCGCGTTCAGCCAGGGCAATCTGGGCGAGGCCGCCAAACTCGGCGCCCACAATCTGGCGTTGCTGTGCCGGGATGGTGACGACACGCCGATCATTTTTCTCGAGCCATCCTGCTTCTCGATGTTCATCGAGGATTATCGCGAGATGAATTTGCCGGCCGCCGAGCGGGTGGCGGCCCGTTGCTTCCTGCTCGAACAATTCCTCGATGAGTTGTTGCGGCGCGACGCCGCGGCGCTGGTTTTTAAACCGCGCCCGACGACGGTCGCCATTCACGTGCATTGCCATGCGAAGGCCATCACGTATCCGGCTTATATGCATCGGCTGGCCGCGCGGTTGCCAGGGCGCAAGGTGCAGTACCTGGACAGCGGCTGCTGCGGTATGGCCGGGGCCTTTGGGATGATGGAAGCCAAGTATGAGTTGTCGCTCGAGATCGCGCGGCCGCTCGTCGAAAAAGTCCGCGCGCTGCCCTACGGCAGTCTGGTGGTGGCGTCCGGCGCGAGTTGCCGGCATCAGCTTGATCAGCTTGCTTCCGTGCGCACCCGCCACATGGCTGAGGTGCTGGCGGACGCGTTGGAATAGGGGTCGAGTCCGCCTCTTCCCCCTTCATGCCGCGTCGCTACGGCGCCATGTGGTTCGGGTTTTGGAGGGAAGCGCGTGGAGACCGAATGTCACACTGAGGTTTTGCGATTCGCCTCTTGAAGCTGCCCCGAGCCTGTGTTAAACACGGGCATGTTCACGAAACCGCAGGGGGTGGAGGGACTTCCAAAACTGATTCCTTTGTTGCTTGCCGCTCTCGTTGTTCAGAACGCTGCTGCTACCACGCGTTATGTGGATTTGAACAGCCCAAGCCCCACGCAGCCTTACACCAGTTGGCCCACGGCGGCTACAAACATCCAGGATGCAGTTGATGCGGCAGAGGAGGGGGATTTGGTGCTGGTAAACAATGGAGTTTATCGAACTGGTGGCAGGGTGGTTTTCGGTGGGATAACGAATCGGGTTGCGGTGACAAAGCCGATCACGCTGCAAAGCGTCAACGGAGCGATCCATAGCCTTATTGAAGGGAACGGTCCGATGGGGAGCAATGCCGTCCGGTGCGTTTATTTGACCAATCAGGCTCAACTCATTGGCTTTACGTTGACCAACGGGGCAACGCTATCATCCGGGAACTCCACCTATGAATGTTCAGGTGGTGGCGTTTGGTGCGAGCCATTGGCAACTCCCTCCACGCTCATTCCCATCATTTCAAACTGTGTGATCGTGGCAAATGCCGCGGGCGTTCTCGGTGGGGGTGGATACAATGGGTTTTACGAGCGATGTATGTTTAAGGCTAACACGGCAATTACTGGTGGTGGCGGAGTTGCCGCAGGCTATCTTCGCAACTGCTTAATCATTGAGAACCGCGCTTTCTCGTCCGGTGGTGGGGGAAGCGGGATCAAATCCGCAGACAACTGTACGATCGTTGGTAACTCCGTGAGTGGTTCTGGCGCGGGGGGAGTGGACGGCGTGCCAAGGCTGCGGAATTGTATCATTTACTACAACACAAACGCGTTCAGTCCCGACAGGTTTGAAAACTACTCTGGGGGCACGCTTATTTATTGTAATACGATACCAAAGCCGGCTTTTGGAGCTAGTACGAGCGCTATAACCAACGCGCCGCTCTTCGTAGATCCTCTGGTGGGCGACTTCCAGCTTCAGCCTCGCTCGCCATGTATCAACTCAGGAATTAATCTCAGCACTATGGGCGACCATCTTGACTTCCAAGGGGATCCCCGAATCGTGGCCGAGACCATAGATATTGGTGCTTACGAGTTCCAAACGCCGACTTCGGCCCTGTCGTACGCTTGGGCTCAACAATATGGTCTGCCCTCAGACGGTTCTGCGGATTTTACTGACGATGATGGTGATGGGATGAACAACTATGGGGAATGGCGTTCGGATACAATTCCGACCAACACACTCTCGGTATTGCGCATGGTGAGCGCTACGAATAGTCCAACCGGGGTGAAGGTGACGTGGCAGAGCGTTTTTACACGTCTTTATTGGCTAGAACGCGCAACCAATCTTTCCAGCACATCGCCATTCCAAACCATTGCCACCAATCGGTCTGGAGGAGCCAGCGCAACAACCTTTACGGACACAAGCGCGACCAACGCCGGGCCGTATTTCTACCGCGTCGGCGTGCAGTGACGTTGGTTGTGGGGATCCTGAGAAGATGATGTTTCGTCCGCCCTCACCCCGACCCTCTCCCCCGGGAGAGGGAGAATGGTTCTCCGGTTCCATGGTAAATCAAAGCCTTCAGTTTTTCGTGCAGTTCATCGGGGAAGCGATGAGCAGCGGCGACAAGGATGACGATGTCAGACTTCCGGAACGGCTCGACTGCGCCGCCCTCTCCTCGGGGGAGAGGGGCGGGGTGAGGGCGAGCGTATCCACACACTCATCAGCAAACAAAAAAACGCACTGACGGTTTCGTCAGCGCGCTTAGGTCAATAGAGTTCGGCTCAGTAATTCTTGGTGACTTCGGTCCAGTTTACCACGTTCCAGAACGCCTTGAGGTAGTCGGCGCGTTTGTTTTGGTATTTGAGATAGTAGGCATGTTCCCAAACGTCCACGGCGAGGACGGGCTTGCCTTCGCAGCCGGCGACGGCTTTGCCCATGAGCGGATTGTCCTGGTTGGCGGTGGACACGATTTCCAGTTTTCCGCCATTGGCGACGAGCCAAGCCCAGCCACTGCCGAACCGGCCAATGCCTGCGGCCTCAAACTTCGCTTGAAAGTCCGCGAAGGAGCCGAACGCGGCCTTGATGTCGTCACCCAGTTTGCCGGACGGCGCACCACCGGCATTTGGGCCCATGAGTTTCCAGAAAAAGGAGTGATTCCAATGGCCGCCGCCGTTGTTGCGCACCGGGCCGCGAATAGCGTCGGGCACGACGCTGAGGTCGCGGATGATTTGTTCGAGGCTTTTGGCTTCGAGCGCGGCATTGCCGGCGATGGCCTTGTTGAGGTTGTCCACGTAGGCCTTGTGATGGCGGCCGTGGTGGATTTCCATGGTGAGCGCGTCAATGTGGGGTTCGAGCGCGGCTTTGTCGTACGGCAGGGCGGGGAGTTCGAATGGCATAATGTTTTGTTTGGTTTCAGTGTTCGCGTAAATGCTTTAACGTCGGGTGTCAGTTTGGCTGACCCTTCAACCGTAGCGGAGATTGGGCGGTCGCGCAAGCGTGTGATTACTTCTTCCTCTGAAGCTCAGTCATAATCTTAATCTTCCAAACACCCAAGCGAAGGATCAACTGACACATTGAGATCAGGCGCTCAACGCGACGAAGTTCTTCAACAATTGCAAGCCAACCGCCTGGCTTTTCTCCGGGTGAAATTGCGTGGCGAAAACATTGTCCCGCCAGACCGACGACGCGAAGCGCTCGCCGTAGTCGGTTTCGGTGGCGATGATGCTGGCATCCGTTGGCTTCGGGAAAAAGCTGTGGACAAAATAAACGTAGCTGCCGTCGGCCACGCCGCGATACAGCGGGCAATCCGGCCGCGTGATCGCGATTTGATTCCAGCCGATTTGTGGAATCTTGAGGCCCGGCTGAGCGGCAAAGCGCACGACGCTGCCGCCGAACACGCCCAGGCCCGCCGCGCAACTGTTGAATTCCTCGCTCCGCTCGAACAACGCCTGATAACCGACGCAGATGCCGAGAAACGGTTTCCCGGTCCGGATGAATTCACGGGCGGCTTCGAGCAGCTCCTGTTTGTGGAGCGCGTGGATGCAATCGTCGAACGCGCCCACGCCGGGCAGCACCACGGCGTGCGCCGCGCACATCCCCTCCGGGCGCTGCACGATTTGCACCTCGGCGCCGACCTTGAGCAACGCCTTGTGGACGCTGCGCAAATTGCCGGAACCGTAATCAAGCAAAGCAATCACGCGGTCTATTAAGCCACGGATGGAACCCGGATGGAATACAAATTCAGAGCTCCGCGCGCCAGTTCTGGGTCACCGCCGTGCAATGGATCGCGGATCGCTATCTCGAGTCGGGCACGTAGCGCACGCTTTCACCCCAGGTCATCACGATGGTTCGATAGCTCGAGCGCTTCAGTTCGGGATACGTCAATTGCAGAAACTCCGCGTCGCCCCAAAACGGCACGCGTTCGTCCACCGGGTGGCCCAGTTCGTTCTCGTGCCCGGGAAGAATGAGCCGCGGATTGAATCCTTTCGCGATGCGGAAGATTTCGTTGGTCCAGCAGGGTGGCAGCAGCACGTCCACACGGTGATGCTGCCCAACCGCATCAATCCATTCGTAGTCCACCATGAAGTCACCCTCGTTGATCTGATCGCCAAGGTGGGCAAACGACAGACCCTCCGGGGTTATGACGAGCGAAACGTTGTTCTCCACCGAGCCCATTTGGTGGCCGGGATAGACGACGACCTTGAGTGCCTGTTTTCCTCCTTGCACCGGGAGGGATTGAGTAATGTGGGCCGCACGTTTCAGGTGCGTGAGGGAGGCGTGGAGCGGGCGATCCGCGAAGACCTGTGGCGGCGCGACGACCGGTTTCCCCTGGGCCAGGAACAATTGCGCCATGGGTTCCTCCGCGTGATCGCGATGGCGGTGGCTGATGAACAGCACGTCGCACTGCCGCGCAAGGCGGGCCAGCACGTTGGACGAAAGTTCGAAATCCGGGCAGCCGGCCGTACGCCCGCTGACCAGATCAAAGGCCAGCGTCACCGACTTTGTGCGGACGACGAACCCCATGTTGTAGAGCTTCCATATCTGCGCGCCTTTATGGACCTGGGTCGCTTCCATTTCCGCGAGCGCCGTTTCAATTCGGGTGCGAAAGAACGTCTGCACCGGCGGGCGCCGCGCGGCCTGGGGGTCGTGCAGCACGGAATCGAGCAACAGCAGTCCGAGATGGCGCTCGCGCGGTTCGGGGAATTGCGGGGGTAACTGTTGCAGAGTGCGGGACGCTTCGGCAAGGAGTGCTGCCGATTGACGGTTCATGTAGGCATCGCTTTTCTCGTCGAGATTTGGATCAATCTTGAGCGGGCGAGCGGCTGTGGTATCCGCCACTGCCTGTTGGAGAAATGCGCCGCCGGACAACAGGAGGCAAAGGAGCACCACCTCACGGAGTTCGCGACCTGGGCGCTGGTTGACAAGGGCGACGATGAAAGTCAGGGCCTGGGTGAGGATGGCACGGCGGGAGGGGGCAGGGACTGTCTTCATGTTCATGGTTATATCCAAAATCCAACATTTGAACTATGGCAAACCGATGCTATGACTGTGGTGTGCTTTGTCCCAGCTCAATTGACTTTCAATCATCGGTTTGGCGATGGCTCAACCTGGGTTTCGCCGCTGTGGTTGGGGTTTGCCCGAATCTGCTCGGGGCGCCCGCGAATGCTGATTGGCCCCAGTTGCTGGGCCCGCAGCGCGACGGCATCTATCTCGGTCCGCCCATTGCCAGGGTCTGGCCGAACGAAGGTCCGCCTGTGGTTTGGAAACGCGAAGTTGGCCCGGGTTTCGCCGGCCCCGCGGTCAGCGGCGAGAAGTTGATACTCTTCCATCGGATGGCAGACCGAGCGCGGGTGGAGTGTCTCGATACCCGAACTGGCAAGCCGCTATGGCAGGCCGACTACCCCACGGATTACCGGGATGATTTTGGGTTTGACGAAGGTCCGCGAGCCACGCCCACGATCGCGGCGGGCAGAGTTTTTACGTACGGCGCCGAAGGACGGCTGAGTTCTTGGCAATTGGAAACGGGCGCTTCCTTGTGGCATGTGGACGCGGTGAAGGAATTCGGATCCCAAAAGGGATTCTTCGGTCGCGCCGCTTCGCCATTGGTTGAAGGCGATCTCGTCATTCTCATGCCCGGTGGCCGTGAAGGGGCGGGGGTGGTCGCGTTCGACGTCGCGACCGGCAAGGTCCGCTGGAAAGCCACCGGCGACGAGGCGAGTTATGCTTCACCCACGGTGGCCACGATTCGGGGCCGAAGAATCGTTTTCGCCCTAACCCGGGAAGCGCTCGTGGCGTTGCAGCCGACGGATGGGTTGGTGATTTTTCGACAGCCTTGGCGTCCCCGCGGCAGCGCGACGGTGAGCGCCGCCACGCCGTTGGTGCTGGACGACCTGATCTTTCTGTCCGCGGCTTACGGTGCGGGTGCGAGCTTGCTGCGCTTCCAGGAACGCGGCCCCCAGGAAATCTGGGCGCGGGACGACGTGTTGTCGAACCATTACGCCACCAGTGCGTATCACGGCGGTTTCCTGTATGGCTGGCATGGCCGGCAGGAACAGGGTTGTGAATTTCGCTGTGTAGAACTCAAGTCGGGCAAGGTGCGATGGAGCGAGCCGGGATTAAAAGCCGGCAGCGTACTATTGGCGGGCGATGAGCTTCTGTTGCTCACGGAACGCGGACTCCTGATTCGCGCCCGGGCCACGCCGGAAGGTTTCAAGTCCAACGCGCGCGCTCAAATTTTACCTTCGGATGTGCGGGCTTTTCCGGCTTTGGCCAACGGCTTTCTTTTCGCCCGCAGTCAGGCGCAGTTGTTGTGTCTGGACCTACGGAAAGAGCCCTGATGCGGTTGCCCGCATGCCGCTCAGCCGCCAGTCGCCAGCGATCGAATTCTTTTGGGCAACTCAGGGGGCTTCAGGAGCGACGGGGAACTGGCCTACACGAACATGCAGATTCCCATGTGCGACACAAACACGCTGGCGGCGGATGTCTGGTTCGCGCCGTCACTCTCCACCGCCAAACCGGTCATCCTGATCCAGACTCCCTATAACAAGAGTACGCCGCACTCCGAAATTGAGGTGCGCCGCAGCGCCGTTGCGGGTTCGGCCGGAAACCGATAGTGACCCGGAGCCCTCGGTTAGACGCAACCAGCTTGGCCGCTATTGCCGCAAGGCCGCGAAGCGATCCGCCGCCTCACGCCACGCCGAGGGTTCGTACCTTTGCACCGCGCTTGACGCACGGACGACTTCACGCATTTCGGCAAGCGAGCCAAGTTCGCCATCGGCTCGGATTTGCGTGAGCAAATTCCCCATCGCCGTTGCCTCCACCGGGCCGGTGACGACCGGGCGCTGGCAGGCGTCGGCGGCAAATTGATTCAGCAATTGGCTTTGCGATCCGCCGCCAACAATATGGATGACCTCAATCGATTCGCCGGTCAGTTCTTCGAGCGAGCCGAGCACTTCATAGTACTTGAGGGCGAGGCTTTCATAGGCGCACCGCACGAGTTCCCCCGCGGTTTTCGGCACCGGCTGCTTGGTTTCACGGCAGAACGCCTGGATTGCTTTCGGCATGTCCGGCGGATTGAGGAAGCGCGGGTCGTTGAGATTGACAATAGAGCGGAGCGGCCGGGCTTTGGCGGCGAGCGCGGCGAGCTGCGCGTAATTGTATTTCCGGCCCGCCGCGTCGAACGACCGTTTGCACTGCTGCACGAGCCAGAGGCCCATGATGTTCTTGAGCAGGCGATACGTGCCGTCAATGCCGCCTTCGTTGGTCATGTTCAACGTGAGTGCCCGCGGCGACAGGGCGGCCTTCTGCACTTCCACGCCCATGAGCGACCAGGTGCCGGAACTGATGTACGCCCAATTGGCTTTGCCGGTATTCGCCGTCGGCACGCCTGCCACAGCGGACGCGGTGTCGTGGGTGGGTGGCGCGACGACGCGCACGCCTGCCAGGCCGGTGCGGGCGGCGAGGGATTTGCGAATCGTGCCGAGCCGCGTGCCCGGCGGAACGAT
>JADLHS010000263.1 GCA_020848635.1 Limisphaerales bacterium | reverse complement strand
GTTGGCACATTGAATGTTCGGCCATGAGCATGAAGGTGCTGGGCGCGAGCTTCGATTTGCATCTCGGGGGCGAGGATTTGAAGTTCCCGCATCATGAGGACGAAATCGCCCAGAGCGAGGGGGCTACGGGCAAACCGTTCGTGAAATACTGGCTGCATGGCGCACATCTGCTCGTCGAAGGCAAGAAGATGAGTAAATCGCTCGGAAACTTCTTCACGTTGCGTGATTTGCTAGCCAAAGGTTTCACCGGACGCGAAGTCCGGTATCTGCTGCTTACCGCGCATTATCGGGAGACTTTCAATTTCACAATGGACGGATTAACCGGCGCCCGGACGGCGCTGGCGCGAATTGATGAGTGCGTCGGCAAACTGCGGACGTTGAGCGGCGGGGCAGCAACCAACGCTTCGCCGGAATTGATCAGCCGCTTTACGGCTGCGCTGGACGACGACTTCAACATCTCCGCCGCCTGGGCGGCCGTTTTCGACTGGAGGCGCGAAACCAACAAGCGCATCGCCAAGAATTCGTTGACCCCGCTGGAGGCGGCATCGGCGCTGAACGCGTGGGAAAGCATCAATTCCGTGCTCGGCATCGGTGCAACTGCGGAAGCAGAAGCGCCACCGGAAATCGTCGCGTTGCTCGCGGCCCGCCAGACTGCGCGCCAAGTCAGGGATTTCAAACGCAGTGATGAGATTCGCGACGAGTTGAAAGCCAAGGGCTGGGTGGTGGAGGATTCACCCAAGGGGCCCAAACTGAAAAAACTGTGAAGGGACTGTTCATCACATTCGAAGGCACGGAAGGCAGTGGCAAGAGCACCCAAGTCCCCCTGCTGGTCGAACGGTTGCGGGAATGGGGCCACGCCGTCTGCATTTTTCGCGAACCCGGCGGCACGCCCATCGGCGAGGAAATTCGCCACACCCTGAAACACAGCCACGCCAACGCCGCGATGACAGCGGAAGCCGAGTTGCTCCTGATGAATGCCAGCCGCGCTCAACTCGTGCGCGAAATCATCCGTCCAGCCCTGGCCAGGGGCGAGATCATTATTTGCGACCGCTTTTTTGATTCCACCACGGCGTATCAAGGTTATGGGCGGCAATTGAACCTGGCGACCGTACGCCATGTCATTGACCTGGCCGTGGGTGACACCCGGCCTGACTTGACCCTGCTGCTAAGACTGCCTCTTACGGTCAGCGAGGAGCGGCTACGCTCGCGGCAGGCCACCATGCCGTTCATCCGTGACCGCATTGAAGAGGCGGATCGAGCCTTCTTTGAGCGGGTTGCCAAAGGATATGATGAAGCCGCCGCCGCCGAACCCAAGCGTATTCAGGTCATCAACGCCACAGGGACGATTGAAGAAATCCAATCCGCCATCTGGCGCATTGTCGCGCCCCTGGTCGCCACGCGGGTGGGGTGAAGGTGAACATGGTCATTGCCGAATGGTTCATTCCGCGTACATTCGTTTCAAGAAGCTGAAATGCGATTATGATCGAAGAAACCATCGAACGAATTGAAGCCCAGATTCAACTCACCGACACACTTACGCCGGAACGTCGGCGCGAACTGATCGCGCTTCTCGCCACATTGAAGGCCGAGGCGGCGAATCTCGCCCGAACGCACGGCGAGCAGGCGCAGAGTATCGTTGGCTTTGCCCAAGTTACGACCCATGAAGCCATGCGAACCGAGCAAGACCCGCGGCTGCTAAGCCTCTCGGCTCAGGCGTTGCGGCGGTCAGTGGAGGATTTTGAGAAATCGCATCCGCGCCTGGCGCAGATCGTGAACAGCATCAGCACCACGCTGTCAAACAGCGGGATTTAGTTTCCCCGAGGTTTGGATTCATTTGTCGGTGTCGGTTCGCATCCGCCAATCACGGAAAGCATTCCTTGTCCTCGCACGGCTCCAACTTCATCAGCTGCGCCATTATTTCGTCGGCCACTTGCTGATAAATCTCCTTCAACCGCGCCTTGGAACAGGATTTTGCCTCCGCCCGCTGCGCGGCGAAATTCATCGGTCGGCCATACTTCACCATGATCTTGTGCGGACGAGGGAACGGCACTTCCTTCCCAAACGCTTCAAAGGTCCCAAACACGCGCACCGGAACGACTGGCGCGTTCGATTTAATCACAGTGAGCCCAATGCCTGATCGCGCGGGTTGCAGCTTTCCATCCAGCGTTCGGGTGCCTTCGGGAAACAGAATAATCCCGCCCCCAGCCAACAGACGATCCATAATGGCTTTCAGCCCTCTCGCCCCACCGCCATCCCGGTCCACTGGCACGGCATCCCAGTTTCGCAAGATCCAACCCACCCCCGGAAAACGAAATATTGATTCACGGGCAAGATAGCTGATGCCGCGATTCAAACCCGTGCCGACCAGCGGCGGATCCAGAATGCTCGCGTGGTTTGAGGCCAGGATCACTGGACCGTTCACCGGCACGCGACCGGCGTTGAACCATTCCGCCCGGAAGTAAATCCTGTAAAAGGTGCGAAAAAATCGCCACCCGCAGTAGTAAATGAAGTTCATGTCATCGGGAACGAACAGCTCCAGTTTGGCATGCACCGGCATAAGATCATGGCAAGCCCAGGCTTCATTCTCACGTTATCGCTCAGCCCCGGCCCGGCCCGCGTCCATGGCTGCCGCCAGTCGCCGCCGCACTTCCGCCAGAATAAGTCCGCTCGTCTCCGCTGCGGTTAATGAGGAGTTGTTGATCACCTTCGCACCCAACGCAATCATCAGCGGTGCCGCCGCGCGTTGGCTGTCGCGTTGATCGCGCGCGGCCAGGTTTTCGTTGACGCCCTCCGCCGCGCGGCGTTTCGTCCGCTCCTCGATGTGCGCATCGAGGTAAAACTTGTAATCCGTCGCGGGGAAAACATTCGTTCCGATATCGCGCCCTTCCATGACCAAACTGCCAAACTGGATGCACTCCCGCTGTTTCCGCTTCATCCAATCGCGCACCTTCGGCACGACCGCAATGTGCGAGGTGGCCGCGCTGACTTCCGAGGTTCGAATCTCGTTGCCGGGGTCCTGGCCGTTCACGAGCAGATGCACGTGGCCGTCGACGTTGGCGAGTGAAGTCTTCCAGCGCCGACACGCCGCTGCCACGGCTTTGGGGTCCTCGGGATTGACGCGCTGCTGGAGGCAATGCCACGCCAGCGTTCGGTACATCGCGCCGGTATCCACATGGACGAAGCCCAACGCCTTGGCAACGAGCTTGGCGTTCGTGCTTTTGCCGCTCGCGCTCGTGCCATCAATGGCAATGACAATGGGGTACTTCTGCACAATTCTAACGCTTAATCTTAATCTTAATCGTCATCTTGATCTTCCGGGCGCATTTGAGATTAAGCGAAAGATCAAGATTGGATTAAGCACCGGATTCAATCCGCAAACAACTCTTCCATTTCCAGTTTTCGCCCCGTGCGTCCATCGCGAATCTCCACGCCCAAGCCGCTGGGCGGCGGCGCGGCGAGTTTCTGGAAAAAATTGGGAAATGTCTTCTTCACGCACGCCGGATTCTTGAGTTTTATGCCGGGCACTTTCAATCCCAGAATTGCAAAGCACATCGCCATGCGATGGTCGTTGTAGGTTTCAATCTCCGCGCCGCGAAGTTCTCCCGGCTTTGTTGGGAAAACTGTCAACGTGTCTCCTTCCTCCACCACCTTTGCACCGCATCTGGTTAATTCAGTGCGCAAAGCAAGAACGCGCTCGCATTCTTGGACGCGGAGGCGGCCGAGGTCGGTAAACTTCATAACACTCCGAAAAGTTGGAGCGATCGCGATCGCGGTCATAATGCTGTCTCCCAAATCAGAACGACGGGAAATCTTCGAACTTTTGTTGATGAACAAAACCAAGAAGAAAGCCGCATCAATCTGCCAACGGCTTTTTGGCCAAGCAGACACAGAAATGCCGGAACGATTTACCGTCGCCCCTGACACCTCAGGAAACACACACTCCGCAGCCCAGAAGTAACTCCCACTCGAAGCATCTGGTTCAATCTGAAATTTCCCACCGCCCCACGGAAACACCTCCACCAGTTTTTCCGTCATCGTCACATATGGCGCTTCCTCATCATCGTCGCCAGCCACTTTCACATCCCAGCCACCGTGCTTGGCGGAAAGCAAAAGTGCCGAAGCAAACTGTGAACTCTCCGTGATGCTCACCGTGCAGCCTCGCACCTCCGGCTTCTCACCTCGCACCTGCCCGTGAATTACCACGGGGAGTTTGTCATTCGCCGAATCCACGCGATAACCGAGCTCCCGCAACGCCTTGAACAACTCCGCCTGCGGTCGTTCGTGCATTCGCGGCACCCCGGACAAGCGATAAACTCCATTCCCCAAACAAACCATCGCGGCCAGAAAGCGGGCCGCGGTTCCGGCATTCCCAACGAACAACTCAAGCGGTTTTTCCGCCGTGCCTGCTTTTGGAATTCTCCCGCCCTGCCCTTTTACCGTAATGGTGCGATTACAGAACTCAGCGGGGTCATTCTCCACGCGCACATCGAAACCCAGCCTCCGCAACGCCTCGGTCATCACCTGTGTATCTTCGCTCCAGAGCGCGCCAGTCAACGTCACTTCACCAGCGGCCAAGGCCGCTAAAATGAGCGCGCGATTCGTGATGCTCTTCGAGCCTGGCACGGTGATTTCCGCGGCCACCGGCTGGTCCAGTGGAACGATTTCGATGAGATCAGGTAACGCCATTGGCAGATGGATTCATCGCCGGAGGAACACGCTCCGGCTGGGATGAACAGATTTGTACCGCCGTCTCAATCCGTCTTCCCATCGCTGCGTGTTGGAGTTCATCGGGGGGTGGCATTTATTCTGGCGAAGCCGAGACACATCCCAACCGCCAGCGATCACGTCGCTCCTTGGCCGCCTGAAACAAGCCTTCCACCTCGACGGCTTGGCCCCGGCGGAGAATCCTCTGCACGCGTTGTAACTCGCGGACAAAATTGTCCAAAGCCCTCCGCAGTTGCAGCCGGTTGGCCAACGCGATGTCCCGCCACATTTCCGGCGAGCCGGACGCAATGCGCGTCGTGTCGCGAAACCCCGTCGCGCACAGCGCCGCCTGCTGCTTGGGGTGCTTGGGATCCAGGATTGATGCCGCCAGCGTCGCCGCCACAAGGTGCGGCAGGTGGCTGGACCGACTGACCAGTGCATCATGCAGCTCCGGCGCGAGTGATAGCAAACGGCCGCCGAGGGCTTTCCAGAACAGTTCCACCTTGCGCAGTGCCGCCGGGTGCGTCCGTTTCGTCGGCGTGACAACGCACATCGCACATTCAAATAAATCCGCCCGCGCCGCAGATACCCCAACTTGCTCCGCGCCCGCCATCGGATGACTGCCAACAAAGTGCGCGCCGGCGTTTTTCACGATTAACTCAAGGTCCGACACCACGCTTGCCTTCACGCTGCCCACATCCGTTACGATGGCTCCGCGTTTCAGCGCCGGCAGCAACTGTTGCCCGAGCGAACGCATCTGAGCCAGCGGCGTGCAAAGAACCACGAGATCGGCGTCCCACACTGCGGCCAGCAAATCCGTGGTGGCATAATCCACCGCCCCCACCTGCGCGCATTCCTGGATACTGGCCTCGCGACGGACATACCCCGCCACCTGCCGCGCGAGCCGACGGCGCTTCACCGCCAGCCCCAGCGACCCGCCAAGCAATCCAACGCCGACCAGGGTGATTTTGTTCCAACGCACGGCGCGGAGCATAGCGGATGAATGATGGCAGATGGAAGATAGAAAACGCCGCTCCGCCATTTCGCTACCCGCGATCTTCCCCCCGGACCCGTTCCCGCACCCGTTCCAGAATCACCT
Organism: Limisphaerales bacterium; assembly: GCA_020848635.1. Classification (GTDB taxonomy): domain Bacteria; phylum Verrucomicrobiota; class Verrucomicrobiia; order Limisphaerales; family JADLHS01; genus JADLHS01. The sequence goes on along the minus strand of JADLHS010000263.1, from coordinate 158 downwards.
CCGCAATTCCGGACTCGCTCCCCACCGCACTGGAGTACCAAGCAAGTTTCCCCTTCCGTTCCGTGGGATTTCGCCAGGTGGAGTGGCCGGCGGCAATCCGTTGTTTCACCACCGACTCCGGCTCCCCCAGCAATACCGGAATGTCCTCGACCGTATGC
>JADLHS010000262.1 GCA_020848635.1 Limisphaerales bacterium | reverse complement strand
TGGCGGTGGCGGTTCCGTCGGGGTTGGCGGAACGCAGCGCGCGAAGGCTGCTGGCAACGAATTCGAACGGCGTCTTGATCTTCTGCGCCGCAGCGGTGTGGCTGCGGAACAAGTCCGAGGTGAAAATAGTGCTTAGCACGGCGCGGAGGTTGCCCTTGGGGCTGCTATTCTCCCAGGCCAGCATGCATTGGTGAACCAGCTCCGCCTCGGGTGCAAGGTCCGGAGTGGTCTAATCGTAGAAAGCGTACTCAGGCTGATCCGCCATGGTGGTGGGATTCGGGAAATCATCATGCACGAACAGCCGGCAGAGTTTTACGCTGATGTACTCGGACGTGAAAGGCAGGTTGGCCAGGTTCATGATCACATCATACCCATCCTGCATGCCGTTGGTAACCGCGCCACGCGCGGGGAGGGCAATCTGGTAAGCCAACCCAGCCCACGGGGGGCCAAAGCGTGCCGGCACGGTTTTGCCGCCGAAGATCGCGCCACGGTTTGTCCCGTGGTTGGCCGACTTGAAGTTCAAGGCCCAACTGCCAAGCGTATTCGCGCGCGAGGTGCTATTGGTGCCGGGAAAATACGTGACCGACTGCGCCGCGAAGGGATTGTTCACATTGGCGGGGTCCACGATTTCCACGGACCAGCCGGTCCAGGCGCGGGACATCAGGACAATGTCAGTCTGATCGTAGCCGTTATCCACCCCCATGGTGAACAATTCGAGCAGTTCGCGCGCATAATTCTCATTGGCGATGTTGTTGCCATTGCCGCGACTACCTGCCGAATCGAGATAAACGATCATGGCCGGGCTTTCGGCGCTGATTTTGAGCAAGTCATAGAAAGTGCAGTTCGGATTCAGCATCGCGTTGCGCCATTTGGTCATTTCGCCGAATTCCCAACCCGTGGCGATCCAACCGGCCGTCGTGCTGTCGTAACCCTGGTTGTTCAAATATTCCACGCTCTTGGATTGCTGGGTCACAAAGTGGTTTTCCCAGAATTGGGAGAGGACTTCGAACAGTTGCCGTTGCGAGAGCACCGCATGGAGGCTGAACCAGGCCCGGTAGTCACTCAAGCTGGCCAGCGCTGTGTCCAGCTTGCGATTCAACCCGGGGAGTTCCACATCGGGAGCACTGACGAGCAGACTGCCGCTCAGTCTCACGGTCAGATTGCGTCTTGGCGAGGAGGGCAGATACCAATAACTCACGGTGTACGTCTGGTTGCTGACCAGCGCCGGGGTAATGTTCTGTTGAACGGAATCGTTGGCGCCGCCGCCGGAACCAGTGGCCACCAGGTGAAGGCTGCTATTGCCGGAATGGGCGATCGTTGAACTGAGTGCGGAGCCTGTGAAATCCGCGGAGTTGGTCCAGCTGCCTGCGAGTGGGGATTCAAAGTTGCCATTCTGGAGCAAGTTCGGTCCAACGTCCGGGTCGGTGCCGACCACCAGCCTCATGTCATCTACGTAACAGTCCCCGGTGCCGTTCAAGTAAAGGTAAAGTTGCGATGTAGCCGTGGCCTTGCCGGTCGCCTTGACATAAACCCAAGTGGGCGTGACCGGGATGCCGCCCGGGGTGCTGTTCAATCCGCCGCCCAATTGCAGGCGCAGCTTGGGCGAATTCGCGCTCGGCAGATACCAGTAGGTCAGGATGACCTGGTCACTAATCGCCGTCGTAAGCGTGACGGTATCTCCCCAAGTATTGGTGGTTTGGTAAGAATTCGTGAAGCCTTGCCGCACATAGCTGGTGCCGGGCGAGTTTGCACCCGTGGTGGAAACCACATGCAGGGAACTGCTCCCACTGTGAGCGTGGCTGGAATCATTCGTGGAAGCGCTCGCGCCGCCGGCATTGGTCCAGTAACTGTAGCCGGATTCGAATCCTCCATTCTTCAACACGTTCGTGCCGAGGTAGGCGAAAACCTTGTTGGTGACATAGACGTTGGAGCTGTTCACCACGTTGGTCGTGATCCGCTGCATGTATCGGAAGGGGCGCAATTCGATGTCGTCAAAGTATGCATCGCCGGGAGCGGTCGTGAACAAGTAGAAAGTCGTTTGCGCGAGCGTTCCAGTCAGGCTGATGGAAACCCAGTTGGTGGTGGCGTCGAAGGGGATGGCGTTTGTCGCCTCGAGCGTGTAGTTGGAGTTCGGGATTCCCTCCGGCACCCCGTCCATGTTCAACTGTTCGTCAATATACGCCTGTGGTCCCATGCTGGTAACACGCTCTAGTTCATCCGGCGTCGGCCCGTACGCCAGTCGGTTTAAAACCGTGGCTGCCAGTGCCGCGTTGCTGGAGAGCGGACCGACGCCGACCCGATAAAACCCGCTTTGGGCCGTAATGTTGGTCAGCCGCCATTCGTAGGCGAGGTTGGTCACGGTGATGACCACCGGGCCATTGCTGGTGACATTGGTGATGACGGTGTAGCTGGTGATATAGGGAGCAAGGAAAAAGTTTGTGTTGGGTATCAGGGTGTCGGCGTTAGTCCCGCTGTAAAATGTGTAACTCTGCGCTCCCGGATACGGAACAAAGCGCAGACTCTGCTGGTCGCCATTTACGATGAACTGGTCCAGCATCGGTGGCGACGGGTCGGCCGCCAGCAAGGTAAGCATGGCAATGGGACTCAAGCCAACGATCCCAAGGAGAAATAGACGTTTCATGGTTACAACTTAAGCAGCTTGTCGGACGTGGAAGACGCGTCCTGGCACGATCCCGTCGGGCGCGTTTTGTTGAGGTCGAGAGATGTTGGCGATTTTCCTTAAAACATATGTGTCGCTGCAGCCGACTTGCATCTGCGCAAGTTATAAGCCAACCATTCTTCGGACGCGCAGGGTTGTCGAGATTAAGAAGGAAATGGCCGCGGCTTATTCTAATCAGCAGTCTGC
>JADLHS010000261.1 GCA_020848635.1 Limisphaerales bacterium | reverse complement strand
TATTTGCGAGATTGAGGACCAGGTGAAGGCCACTGAACGCATGCAACGGTTGAAGCGTTCCATTTATTGTGCCCTGGACGATGTGATCACGATTGCCTACGCCCGCGAAACCGCCAAGAAATCTTGAGTTAACCATTCTGAACAAGGGGCGATTTTCTGCAGGGATACATCGGCTAAGGTGAACAACGAACTCGGCTCAAACGCAACAAGACCGTATGATTCGAAAAGCATTCGTGATTCAAGCCAAGCCTGGTATGGCCGCCGAGTATGAAACGCGACACAATCCGATCTGGCCGGAGCTCCAGCAGGCCTTGAAGCACTACGGCGTCAGCAATTACTCCATCTTCCTGCGGAAGGATACCAATGAACTTTTTGGCTACCTCGAAGTGGCGGATGAGGCAGAATTCCAGCAGATTGCGGACGCGGAGGTGTGTCAACGTTGGTGGCGCTTCATGACTGAAGTGCTTGTCAGCGAAACCGCCGAGAGTCCGAAGGCGAAGGAGGAGATGCTACGCGAGGTCTTTCATCTGGATTGAACCTGGCCAACGCACGTTTGGATCTAAACAACCGAATGAAATTTATAGGTCTGTTCAAACCGGGATGGAATTGGCTGGCGCTGGCGGTGGTGTTGGCGTCGGGCGGAATCAGGTTAAATGCAGAAGTGGGTCCGCCGGTAACGATTGAAAACCAGTATCTGAAATATATCGTTGCCGCAGACGGATCAAATTCCGCCTTCATCGATAAAACGTCGGGCACGGATTACTGCGACCACCAGCGGAGCGGAAAGTTCGCGAGCTTGAAGAAGGCCGGGAAGCAATACGCGGCGACCCAAGCGACGTATGCGGACGGAAAGCTCCAGGTGCAATTTGGCGAATCCGCCGTCACGGTGGTCCTCGGAGTCGGGACCGAGAAGCGATATTTCACCTTCGAAGTGCTCTCGGTGAGCGATGCCGCGGTGGACGAACTGGTTTTCCTGAATGTGCCGCTAACAACGCAAGGATCGTTGGCCGACAAGTTTCTGGCCTGCACGCTGGCCCTGAATATCAAGACTGATGTCAGCGAACTCCCTGGCCCGAGTCGTCACTTGCTCGCGGCTGGTTTTGCCCGGCCGGGTTTGGTCGGGGCCAAAGCTGCGATCTTGGGTTGCCCGCAGGGGGTGCTCCGCAATGTGATCAAGGAAGCCGTCAGCGCGGCCAAGGACCTGCCGCAGACGGACCGTGGTGGACCGTGGGCGCTCGATTCGCTCGCTAATCGGGGATCGTATCTCATCGATTATCCGGGCTCCATCTCCGAAACCAACGTGGATAAATGGATCGCCACCGCCAAGGGCATCGGCGCCAAGCAGATTGATTTTCACACCGGCCATACGCTGCGATTCGGAGATTACGAACCGGATCCGGCGATTTACCCCAAGGGCTTGGAGAGTTTGAAAGCCGTGATCGACAGACTCCGTGCGGCGGGGATTGCAGCCGGTCTGCACACTTATGCTTTTTATGTCGCCAAGAATAGCAAGTGGGTGACCCCCACACCTGATCCGCGACTCGGGAAAGACGCAACGTTCACGCTGGCGGCGAGCCTGACGGAAACGGATAAGACCGTAACCGTGACCGAAACGACCCAGGAGATGTCCACGTTGACCGGTTTTCAGGTGCGGAACAGTGTGACGCTGCAGATTGACGATGAATTGATCACCTACACCGGGATCAACAAGGAGCCGCCTTATGCTTTCACCAGCTGTCAACGCGGTGCTCACGGCACCAAGGTGGTGAAACACGAGGCGGGCGCGAAGGTTCACCATTTGAAGGAATGCTTCGGCCTGTTCACGCCGGATGGCGATTCGACGATGTTCGAGGAAGTGGCCGATCGCACGGCAGAAGTCTACAACAAGTGCGGATTCGACATGATCTACCTGGACGCGCTCGATGGGGCGGACATTCTGGGACGCTGGCCCAATGGCTGGAAATACTATGCCACCAAATTTGTTTATCGCCTCAGCCGGTCACTGAAGCACCCGGCGATCATGGAGATGAGCACCTTTGATCATCATCTCTGGTTTGCCCGTTCGCGGGTGGGGGCGTGGGATGCGCCTTCCAAGGGATACAAGCGGTTCATCGATCAGCATTTCCTGGAGAACAAGAGCAGCCAGCAGAACTTCCTGCCTGCCAACTTGGGCTGGTGGTGCGTCTTTGACTGGTCGCCGAAAGATCGGATCCGGACGTTCGCGGATGATTTGGAATACATCATGTGCAAGGCCATCGCGGGCGACCACAGCCTTTCCTGGCTGCTGGGGTTTGAGCCGGAGACGTTTGAGAAATCGTATAACGCCCGCCGTCTGGGGGCTTTGGTCAAACAGTATGAGGAGTTGCGCCTGACGAATTATTTCCCGCCGGCCGTCCGGGAAAAACTCGGTGCGTCGGAAAGCGATTTCACTTTGGAAAAGACGACCGCAGGCCAGTGGCAGTTCCGCCCCGTCAAATACGAGACCCACAAAGTCCTGGCTCTGGACGGGACCAGCAACCGCTGGATGGTTGAGAACAAGTATCGCGAGCAACCGTTGAAGGTGAGAATCGAGGCGCTCCTGTCACTGTCACCGTATGGAGGCAACGGACAAGTGCTGGCCGCATTTGCCGCCTCCAACGAATTCAGCCCGGTGCAGGCGGCTGCAGGCGTTACGGGCTCGTTGCAGAGTGTTTCGACCCCGGTGAAAGAAAGTGCCGCGAGCGGCGGCTTTGCCGCCAAGAGCGACAAGACCAATGCGCTTTGTGCCTGGGCGATGACGGAGAAGAAATTCACGCAACCCGTCAACCTGCTGGAGAAAGGATTCGGCGTTTGGATTCATGGCGATGGCAAGGGGCAAGTGCTCAACTTCCAATGGCGCGCGCCGGAGCATCTCAGTGGTGGGCTAAGCGAACACTACGCCGTCGTTGATTTCACCGGCTGGCGCTATTTCGAGTTCGTGGAGCCGGAATCGGACCGGTTGATGGATTACGGCTGGCCTTATCTTTACGCGAACCCGGACAGCGACTTTGGTAGCACGGAACGGCTCAAACGTTTCAACCGCTTTACCGGAACGTTCTGGGTGGATTACGGAAAACTCGATTCGCTCAAGCTGTGGTACAACAACCTGCCGAAAGGCGAGGAAGTTAATTGTTACTTGAGTCCGATCAAAAGCCTGCCGCACGTGAAAGCGAAGCTGGTCAATCCCGCTATAGAAATTGGCGGTCAAACCATCACCTTTCCCACCACGCTGGCGAGCGGCAGCTACCTGGAGTTTCGCTCCATGACGGATTGCAAAGCTTACGATGCCAAGGGTGAATTGATTGGCGACATCAAGCCGCAGGGAGAAATCCCGAAACTGAAAGTCGGGACCAACGCGGTC
>JADLHS010000260.1 GCA_020848635.1 Limisphaerales bacterium | reverse complement strand
TGAAAACCAAACTCAAACTGATCTCCATCTGCCATCTGCTATCTGCCATCTGCCTTTCCACCCACGCCCAGGGCACCGCCTTCACTTACCAAGGCCGGCTCGCTGACGGCGCCAACCCTGCCAACGGCAGCTACGATTTGCGGTTTGGGGTTTTCAATGACGACAACGGCGGCGTGCCAATGGGAGGCTGGCTGACGAATTCCGCCACCGCCGTAACCAACGGGCTGTTCACGGTGACGCTGGATTTTGGGAACCAGTTTCCCGGTTCGCCGCGTTGGCTGGAAATCGCCATGCGCACGAATGGCGGCGGCGTGTTCGCCATGCTCGCACCACGGCAGCGGCTGACCGCCACGCCGTATGCGGTGTTTGCCGGCAGCGCGGGCACGTCAGCAAACGCCATCACGGTCGCGGGGCTGACCATGAACACCAACCTTTCTTCTGTCGCCTTGGGGGCGGGCAATACCGCGAGTGCTGCTTTTGCCACCGTCAGCGGCGGGACCGCCAACAACGCCAGCGCTACCCATGCGACCGTCAGCGGTGGACTTCAGAACACTGCCACTGGCCAACAAGCGACGGTGGGCGGCGGCTATTTGAACAAGGCCAGCGGCGAACGTTCGGTCGTGGCGGGCGGCTATGGCAACGAGGCCAGCGGTTACACGGCCTTCCTCGGTGCCGGGCTGGGCAACCGGGTCAGCGGCAACTACGCCACGCTCGGCGGCGGCGACAACAACCTTGCCAGTGGCGGCGGCGCGTTTGTCGGCGGCGGTTCCGCCAACCAAGCCACGAACGGCTTCGCGACCGTGCCGGGTGGGGAGAAGAATCTGGCCGGCGGGCTTTACAGTTTTGCCGCCGGCCGCCGGGCCAAAGCGCTTCACGAGGGCGCTTTCGTGTGGGCTGACCACCAAGCTGCGGACTTTGCCTCCACGACCGACGACCAGTTCTTGATCCGCGCCTTGGGCGGCGTGGGCATCAACACCAACAACCCCAACGGCGCGGCCCTGGCGGTGAACGGAAATGTCATCGTCACCGGCACAGTCAGCGGCACGTTCTCCGGCAATGGGGCGGGCGTGACCGGTGTGCCTTTGGGTTCTGTCAATAGCGCCGGCGCTTTCACCTGGCCGGGCATCTTTGTGGTGGCCTCCTCGCCGGGCGTAGGAAGCGAGCCCAGGTCCGTCACGGCGGTGGACGTGAACGGGGATGGCAAGGCAGATTTGATCAGCGCGAACACCTTTGACAACACGCTGACGGTCTTAACCAACAACGGGTCCGGCGGCTTCGTCTTGGCCTCTTCTCTCAGTGTGGGCAGCCAGCCGCAGTCGGTCACGTCGGCGGAGGTGAACGGGGATGGCAAAGCGGACTTGATCGCCGGCGGCATCGGAGGGTTGGCGGTCTTGACAAACGACGGCAGCGGCGGCTTCGCGCTGTCCTCCTCGCGCGGCGGCGGGTCTCTATGCGTCACGTCGGCGGATGTCAACGGGGATGGCAGGCCGGATTTGATCAGCGCGAACGCTGGTCCAGATACGCTGACGGTGTTGACCAATAACGGGAGCGGCGGCTTCGTTCTCTCCGCCTCTCCGGGTGTGGGAAGCGTGCCTTATTCGGTCACGTCCGCGGATGTGAACGGGGACGGCAAACCAGATTTGATCAGTGCGAATCGAGGCGCCAACACGCTGACGGTGTTGACAAACATCGGGAGTGGCGGCTTCGTGTTCGCCTCCTCGCCGGGCGTAGGTAGCGAGCCTTTTTCGGTCACAGCTGCAGATGTGAACGGGGATGGCCGGGTAGATTTGGTCAGCGCGAACAGCGGCACCAACACGCTGACGGTGCTGACGAACAGCGGGGGCGCTGGCTTCGCGCTGGGATCCTCTCCGGTCGTAGGCTACTTTCCTCAGTCGGTCGCGTCGGCAGACGTTAATGGCGATGGCAAGGCCGATTTGATCAGTGGAAACTTGGGCACCATGACGGTGCTGACGAACAACGGGAGCGGTGGCTTCGCGCTGGGCTCCTCGTTGGTCGTCGGCAGCATACTTTCTTCCGTTACTGCCGCGGATGTGAACGGGGATGGTATGGTGGATTTGATCGGCGCGAACTACGGGTTCAGCGAGTTGACGGTGTGGATCACTAAGGGGACCTTCAGCGGCATTTTTGCGGGCAACGGCAGCGGCTTGACTGCGCTTAATGCGGGAAGCCTGACCGGCACGATCGCCGACGCGCGGTTGTCGGCCAATGTCGCCTTGCTCAACTCCAGCCAGACGTTTGGTGGAGCGAACAATTTCAACGCCAACGTGGAAATTAATCCACCCGCCAGCCTGAGCTTCGGCAGCCAGACCCGGCAGATGATTAACCTTTGGAGCACCGAATACGGCCTCGGTGTGCAAGGCGGTGCGGGCTACTTTCGAAGCGGTGGTGATTTCTTTTGGTATCGCGGGGGCAGTCACACGGACGCCAATGGCGACGCCGGCGGCGGCGTCCCGCTGATGAGCCTGAAGAGTTCCGGCAATCTTGGCCTCGGCACCACCACGCCGGCCTATCCGCTCGAAGTTCAAAACGGACTGGCCGTCGGCCGCTTCACCACCACCAACAATGGAAACGGCGCGGTGCTGATTCTAAAGAACACGGCCACGTCTACCACCTTCCTTGGCGCGATCAATTTCGATGATGCCACGAGCACACCGGGACAGATCGGTTACCTCGCCAGTGGTCAGATGACCTTTCGCGTGGCGGGAGCGGACCGGATGAACCTCCAGGCCGGCGGTCTTTTCGTGAACGGCGCGGTCGTGCTCACCAGTGACCGGAATGCGAAGGCAGACTTCGCCGCTGTGGATGCGCAGGAGGTGTTGGAAAAAGTGGCGGCCTTGCCCCTGCAAAGCTGGAGCTACACGAATCGCCCCGGCGTGAAGCACGTCGGCCCGATGGCGCAGGATTTCCGCGCCGCGTTCGGCCTGGGCGAGGACGACAAACACATCGCCACCGTAGACGCAGACGGCGTGGCGCTCGCGGCCATCCAGGGCTTGAATCAGAAGCTCGATGAAACCCGCGCCGAGAACGCGGCGTTGAAGACCTGGAACGAATCACTCGAACGGCGCGTGGAGCGTCTGGAGAAACTGCTGAGCCAGTCGGTCAGGTGAGCATCACCGATGAATTGTGACATATAACCCATAACCCCAAAAAGCCATGCAAACTAAATTCAACCTCCTTGCGATGCTGCTGGCGTCGCTCTGCATCACTGACTCCGCTCACGCCCAAAACACGGTCATCACCTACCAAGGTCGCGTGACCAGTCACGGCACGAACTTCACCGGCACCGGCCAGTTCAAGTTCGCCCTCGTCACTGCCACCAACATCGAGACCACGGCCAAGGCCGAGGCCATCACCAGCGGTGGCTTTGTCACCATCATCAACCTCATCAGCGGCGGCAACGGTTACATTACGGCGCCCACCGTCACCATCGCGGGCGGAGGCGGTTCGGGCGCGACCGCCACGGCCAGCATCAGCGGTGGAGTCGTGACCGCGATCACGGTCAACAATCCCGGTTCGGCTTACACCAGCACTCCCGACGTAACCGTAGCCGCGCCGCCAGAAACCTTTGCCTACACGTCGTATTGGAGCAACGACGGCACGAGCAGCGCGGGCAGCGAGCCAACGGCCGGCGTGGACGCGTCCGTTGCGGACGGGCTGTTCACCGCACGCCTGGGAGATGGGACGCTGGCGAACATGACGGCCCTGCCACCCGGACTCTTCACGCAGCCCAACTTGAAGCTGAGAATCTGGTTCAATGACGGCGTGAACGGCTTTGGCGTGTTGCACCCGGCGCAACCACTGACGGCCGCGCCCTACTCGTTGGTGGCGGGCACCGCGGGTAGCGCGAGCAATTTGCTGGGCACGTTGGGCACGGCCAACCTGGGCGGCACCTACGGTAACGTGGTGACGTTCAACAATGCGGGCAACAATTTCAGCGGCAACGGCGCGGGGCTGACGGCGCTCAACGCCTCGCAACTGACCACCGGCACGGTGCCAGACGCGCGCCTAAGCGCCAACGTCAGCCTGCTCGGAAACAGCATCGCCTCGGCGGAAATCACGGATGGCACCATCGCGGCGGCGGATGTGAACGCGGCGAACTTCAATACGACCTTCTGGCGCACGGCGGGCAACGCAGGCACGACACCCGGCACGCATTCGGTCGGCACGACGGACAACCAGCCGCTGGAGTTTAAGGTTAACAATCAGCGCGGGCTGCGGCTGGAGCCGACGGCGAGCACGGACACGGTGAACGTAATTGGCGGTTCGGCGCGCAACTTTGTGGGTGCGGGCGTGGTGGGCGCGACGATCGGCGGGGGCGGCTCGGGCAGTTTCATTGGCAGCGCCCGCACCAATTCGGTGTGGGCCGATTACGGCGTCGTGGGCGGCGGCTTGGCCAACACCATCGCAGCCAATGCGCCAACTGCCACCATCGCGGGCGGCGGTTTCAACGACATCGGCATTTACTCCGATTACAGCGTGGTGGGTGGCGGCCAAAACAATGACATCCTAGCGAATGCGACTTATGCCACGATCGCAGGGGGTATCGCCAACAGCATCGGCACCAACTCCTTCGCTAGCGCGATTGGCGGCGGGTCCGACAACGACATCGCGGCGAGTGCGCAGTATGCCACCATCGCGGGCGGCATCAATAACGACATCGTGGCGAATGCGCAGTATGCCACGATTCCGGGCGGACTTTTGAACACGGCCACCAATTACGCCTTTGCCGCCGGCCGCCGGGCCAAAGCCAATCATACCGGCGCATTCGTCTGGGCGGATTCGCAGAACGCTGACTTTGCCTCGACCACCAACAATCAATTTGCCATTCGCGCTACCGGGGGGGTTCAGCTCAGCGATAACACCCCGGCGCTCTCCTTCGGCTTCGCCACCCGCCAGATGCTGAATCTCTGGGGCACTGATTACGGCCTCGGCGTGCAAAGTTTTGGGTATTACTTTCGCGCTCCCGTCGGGGCAAATTTCTATTGGTATCGCGCCGGAACGCACGACAACAATCAAGGCAATGCAGGTGGGGGAGCACAATTGATGCGCCTGGACTCGAACGGCAACTTGGTGCTGAGCATTGGAGGGTATTTCCCGGTCAGTGATCGCAACGTTAAGGAGAATTTTTCCGCCATCAATCCGCTTGAAGTGCTGGCGAAAGTGGCGGCCCTGCCAATCTCAGGTTGGAACTATAAGACGGATGCCACCAGCAAGCATATCGGCCCCGTCGCCCAGGATTTTTACGCCAGCTTCGGCCTCGGGATCGATGACAAACACATCGCCACGGTGGATGCCGACGGCGTGGCGCTGGCGGCGATCCAGGGCTTGAACCAGAAGCTGGAGGAAACCCGGGCGGAAAACTCGACCCTCAAAGAACGCGTCGAAAAACTCGAAAAACTCCTCCAGAAATTCG
>JADLHS010000259.1 GCA_020848635.1 Limisphaerales bacterium | reverse complement strand
TCCTCACCGGGCTGCACGCCTCCGACTTGGCCCTCTCGCCGAATGGCCGTTGGCTGATCGTCGCCAACGCCGGCAGCGACACACTGAGCGTGGTGGATGCGCGGACCGATCAAATTGTCGAAACCATTTGGACGCGGCAAAGTCCGGAAGACTTGTTCGGGGCACAGCCCAACGCGCTCGCCTTCGACGCGTCCGGCCGGACGTTGTTTGTTTGCAACGGCACCCAGAATGCCGTGGCAGTGATTGATTTCCGGCCGGGCGAATCGAAGTTGCGCGGTTTGATTCCTGTGGGCTGGTTCCCGGGCGCGATCACAATCGCGCATCACTCCAAGCAGACCACGCTTTGTGTCGCCAACATCAAAGGGATTGGTTCGACGAAAAAGTACCCGCCCGGAGCGCCGGTCAAATACAGTTCCCACCAATATTTCGGCACGTTGTCGTTGTTGCCGGTGCCGGGCAAACGGGAGTTGGCACGGCTGACTCGGATCGCGCTGGGCAACATGCGCTACGGTTTATTGCAGGAGGCCCGGCGCCCGCCGCGGCCGGACCAACCGGCCCGCCCGGTGCCCGAGCGCGTCGGCGAACCGAGTGTGTTCAAGCACGTGGTCTACGTCATCAAGGAAAACCGGACCTACGACCAGGTGTTGGGTGACATCCCGCGCGGCAACGGCGACCCGTCGCTCTGCGTCTTCGGCGAGCAAATCACGCCCAACCAGCACCAACTGACCCGCGATTTCGTGCTCCTCGATAACACCTATTGCTCCGGGATTCTGAGCGCCGACGGCCATCAGTGGTCCGACACCGGCATCACCACGGATTACATGGAAAAATCCTTTGCCGGCTTTCCACGGAGCTACCCCGACGGGATGGAAGACGATGACGTGGATGCGCTGGCATATTCACCCGCCGGGTTCATCTGGGACACTGCGCTCGCCCACCGCAAGAGCCTGCGCATCTACGGCGAGTTCGCGGCGACGGAAAAACGGTGGACGGATTCAACCCGCAAGGGCGACATCAAGTTTCCCGAGCACTGGAAAGATTTCACAAACGGCGCCGGGGAACTTCGCATCTGGAGCCGGCCGACGATTGAATCCATCCGGCCGTATCTCTGCACCAACACGGTCGGTTGGGACATGAACATTCCGGATGTATTCCGCGCGCGGCAATTCATCAAGGAACTGAGCGAATACGAAAAGACCGGCGACCTGCCGAACTTCATCGTCATCTGCCTGCCCAACGACCACACCAGCGGTACCAAGCCCGGCGTGCCGACCCCCGCCGCGCAGGTGGCGGACAACGACCTTGCGTTCGGCCAAATCGTCGAAGCGATCAGCAAGAGTCCGTTCTGGAAGGAAACGTGCATTTTCGCCATTGAAGACGACCCGCAGGCGGGTTGGGATCATGTGAGCGGATATCGCACCACCGCCTATGTGGTCAGCCCGTACACCAAGCGCGGGGCGGTGGTCAGCACCCAATACAATCAGACCAGCCTGTTGCGTACGATGGAGTTGATGCTGGGGCTGCCGCCGATGAATCAGCTCGACGCGACCGCCACGCCGATGAGTGATTGCTTCACCAACATGCCGGACCTCACACCGTTCACCGCCATAATGAACAACGTGCCGCTCGATCAGTTGAATCCTGACCCCAAGAAACTTTCCGATCCGCTGCTGCGCAAGAATGCCTATGCCTCGGCCCGCCTGCCCCTTGATGAAGCGGACCAATGTCCGGAAGATCAATTCAACCGGATTCTCTGGCATGCGATGAAAGGCTCCGCCGCGCCGTATCCGCAATGGGCGGTGAGCCTGGTGGACGACGACGATTGAGGCGAACCCTGGGGCGGAGCATTGGCGCACGACCTTGGAGCTTCTGGAAGCAGGCTGAAGCGGCGCTTGCAATTCGCCCGGGGTCATTCCATGCTGACAAGGTAACGATTTATCAAGTCCCAACACGGGGCTTTTGTCATTTATGAACATCAATCCGGAAACGGACCTTGACCTTGAAAAACTGTTCCTGCCCGCCTGGGCGCAGGGCACCTCTGACGCCAACCGCTATGCCAAATATACCGGCAATGAAGGCGCCCCCCGGGGTGAACGGGGCGGCGATGACCGCCGGGGTGGCCCGCGGCCGCCGCGACGGGATGGCGGTTCGGGGCCGCGCAACGATCGCTCGGGCGGTCCCCGCCGGGAAGGCGGCTTTGGGCGTCCGGCGCGCGATGACCGGGGTGGTTCACAGCGGGATGATCGCCGGGGCCCGCCCGAGCGCCGGGATGCGCCGTTGCCCTTGCCCCAGATTTCCGCCGCCTTGATTCCCGATGAGCGCGGGGTCCAGTCCATGGCCCGGCAGGTAAAGATGACCGGGCGGGCGTTTCCGCTCTTCGATATCGCCTTCTTGATTTTACAGAAGCCGGAGCGTTACTCGATCCGTCTGGCGGTGGAAAAGAACGCGCAAGGCCAGCCGGCGCAACCGCTGTTCCTCTGCGCGTTGGACGACACGGTTTGGTTGAGCGACGAGGAAGCCGTGGCGCATGTGCTGCAGAAGCATTTTGCCACCTTCTACCAAGCCGAACGCACCGCGACCGAGCCCCCCAAGGGGGTTTATACGTTTGTGGGCCAATGCGACCTGAGCGGTGTGGTGCTGGGACCGCCAAACCACCACGATTACCAAAATCAACTGCGCAAGTTGCATGCGGATCGCTTCAGCCGGATGCCATTTGAGGTCTATAAATCGCGGGTGAAAATCGTACGGGATGAGGCGGTGGTAAAACAGTGGGTGGAAGAGCAAAGCTGGAAAACCCAATATATCTGCCTCAATGTTCCGGAGCCGCTTACCTTGCCCAACCGTGAGGAAGTGGAGAAGCATTTCCGGGCGACGCATAAGGACACGATCATCAAAACGGTGGAGTCACATCTCCTCAGCGGCGTGGCGTGCCGTTCGCTACGCGGCGGATTGAGCCGCGTGGTGATGCAGTTGCTGGCCGATCAGCGCCGCTTCCCCATGCAGATCGCCACGGCGTTGAGCCAGTCGTTTGCCCATAGCGGCCTGCACTTTTTCAAGGTAAACAAGACGGTCACACATGTGGCGGTCGCCCGACCCACGTATCTGGATCTGGAAACCACGCCGGTTTCCGAAGGCGTGCGCCGCATCGTGGATTTCATCAACGCGCACCCGAAATGCAACCGGCGCAAACTGATCGAGGCCTTGGTACCGTCCCCCGCCCCCGCACCGATCCCTGTCGTGCCGGTCGCCGCGGAAACGAACCAAGCCGTGCCGGTGGTCACACCTGGTGCCGAGGAGCCAACGACGGAACAGGCGGCGATGGCCGGCGACCTTCACTGGTTAGTGCACCAGGGGCACGTCATCGAATTTGCCAACGGCATTCTGGAAACCGCAAAGAAGCCCGCGCCCAAACCACCAAAACCGGAAGCAAAACCCGTGGTAGTCGCGGCGGCTCCCGCGAGTGTCCCCGCATCCGCCGTTGTGCCCGAAGCGGCGGAGGCTGGTCCGGTCAGTCAACCCGGGGCGGAAGCCCCAGCCCCAGCCCCGGGGTCGGAGGCGATTTAGCCCTCGCGGCAGTCCGCAATAGAAAAGGCTGATTCCGTCAGACGAAATCAGCCTTTTTCATTCCCAATCCACCATGGCAACGCTGGGGCGAAAACCCACTCAGGTTTTTCCCAATCGTTCGACCAGCGCGGCAAATCCGGTTTTTGTCTCGGGGGCCTGCTGGCGTACCTTGAGTTGGCCGAGAATGGCGTGCCACCCGATGTAAATCTTGTGCCATTGATTCTCGAGGCTGCGCAAGGCGCCTTCGCTCATCTCACTCAGGTAACGGAGGGAGGGCGAGTTGCCAATGAGGCTGTGAATTTCCTCCTTGGTTGGCGAGGTGACTTCCATGCCGGCGAGGATGCGCTCGAGTTCCTGCACCAGCACACTCTTCATCTCGAGGAAGTGGGTTTCGTCCTCCGACCCAAATTTCTTGGCGCGGGCGATGTTAATGAAGTGGTTGAATTGCTTCCAACATTCGAGATAGTTCTCGGTCTGTTGAATCAGCGGATGCATTTTCTGGTTGCTCATAGGGGAGAGGTTTTTAGTTTGGGAGTTGAGAGGGAGGAAGCCGGGGTCGTGAGAAAAACGAGGGCCCCGCCACGCAGTTCGCGGGCGGTGATGCTCAAGCCGGGATAGTGGACGACCAGTTCATCGAGGGTAAGTTGCGCGGTCTGCGCGTCGCGAAACGTGTCCACCACACAGCGGCCAATCTCCAAGATCAGCGCCGGCGGAAAGCTCGACGGCAGGGTGGTAGCCAGGACCCGCCCCCCGCGGTCCAGACTGAAACTGCCCGAATGCAGTTGCAACAACGGTCGTGGCGGCTTCGAAAAAAAACTCAGGAAGCCCATAGCGTTAAGATCTTCTTCATCCGATCCCGAATCTCCCCCGCGCGGAAGGTTTGGCGCCAACCCACGCACAAGGCGGCCTGGCCTTTTTGCGCGAGCGCGACATTGCGGCGTCCTCCCAGGCCGGCGACTTGTTCCAGCGTGCCCGCCTGCAGGGTTTCGCCCAGCGCCCGGAACCGTTCGAGACTCTTGCGGGTCCAGCCAGCGAGGCGGTCGGGGTTTTCGAGCCCGCGGGAATCCACCTTGGTCTCCGCCGTGATTCGCAGCACAAAGTCCACGCCGTCGGTCTGGGCCAACGCGGTCAAACCGGAGGCATCGCCGCGCGCGGCCTGCCCCGGCATGGCGCTCGCCGAAATGTCCGTGTTGCAGGCTTCGTCGAAGGCCTGAGCCGTTTCGAGGAGCAACGCGTTGTACGACTTGAAAATGGTCCGCGCCCGGCCGGGCTCCGCCCGCAGAAATTCGAAATTGCCCGCCCGCCAGCGCAGGATTTTTTGAAATGCTTCTTCGCCCCGCGCCGCTTCGGTCTCGGCGTCAATCAATTCCCCGTCATTAATCCAGATGCACCCGGCGAAAGGGCCGTTCGTGACGCGCAACATCGAGGAACTTTGGGAGATGCACTCCAGTTGAACCAGGTCCACCAAGCTCTTGCTTTGCATGCCGCGAAAACCCGGCTCGGATTCGCGACCCAGGAGCGATTCAAGACACTCCATGAACTGCTTCATCTCCGATTCCGTCCCCGGCTTGTGCCAGTAGAGATCCACCCCCAGCGCATAGACACGCGAGCGGAACTGTTCATCCACCATGGCGGTCAGGACCACGGTTCGCAGTTCGGGAAATTTCCGGCGGACGATGGAGAGCAGTTGCAGACCGTCCATCTTTGGCATTTTCAAATCCGTGACGAGCAACCGATAGGGAACCGCCTCCAGCATCGCGATGGCGCGGGCGCCGGAGGGAGCGGTATGGACTTCAGGATGGCTGGGCAGCAAGGCGAAAGTCTCCCGATAGACTTCCAGCAAGTCCGGATCGTCATCCACCAGCAATATTTTATGCCGCGTTTCCATTTATTCCGTTCGGTTAAAACCACCGGTCTGCTGTTTCGCCTCGCGATCCGCGAGACCGGCCTGCTTCGACCGTTATCAAGCAAGTGGTATTCCGTGCCTCGGAAATCAGGAAATTAGTCCACCCCGAAGTGCCTTTTCATGCCGGATAGAACCGGGTGAATTTGGTCCATCCAGCCCAACCCCCTAAGCGGGCGACAAGCCAAGGCAATCGGCGAGACAAACAGTCCAGCGATGGGACAAGCCGGAGTTGATGTGACGGTGGGAAGCCAATCTGAGGCACGAAAGAGCCGGAAGTTTCACGGTCCGGGCCAGGGAGTGTCGCCCCAAGGAGCTCAAAACCGCTTGATGGCCCGCCAGAATCAGCGTGAAACCGTACGCATAAAATGCCCGGTTCTGCAAGGGGTAGATGACCTTAGGGATTAATCCTCCGCAAGTTGCCAACCCCAGCGATTCCTGGCCGGCGGCGGTGGGATGGGGCGCGTCCGGATTCTGCGTGGTTTGGATAATCCCATGCGTTGGAGGACTACGTGGCACGGTTGCTGCAAATACCGGATCAAGACGTAAATGAAATCAGTTGTGATGTTTCGCGAGACAGAGGTAGCTGGGGTTGGACGATGCCAACGTCCGCCGAGCGTGCGCTGTGGCTTCAAAACAGAACAAGGATGGTTCAAGGCCTGAACGATGAAAAAGAACATGAGAGCATCATCAAACAAAGGGAAGTCGGGTTTATTTGGTTACCTGAAAGGGCTTTTCCACAAGTCGGAAGCCCCGGCGGCGGAAACGTCTGAATCGTCCTACGGCGAAACGGATGTCCTGGTCGCCGCGCCCGCTCTCAATTTTCCACCACCGGTCGCCGTCGTGCCGCCACCTGCGCCCAAGAACGGCAGCGAGAGGAACAGCAGTGACAAAAATGGTAATGGCAACCACGCAGTTCCAGGCGTTGCCATCCCGTTGCAATCGGTGCTGAACGGATTTCCCATGGAACTACGGGCAAAAATCCGGGTCCAGAACGTCGGCGATCTCGAGGTCAGTATTCCGCTCGACAAAGTCCTTTCCCAGCTCGGACACGGCGTGGTGCAGGTTCCTTTTGGTGACATCCGCGCCTCCGCCCCGCATGTGTTTGCTCCTGGGATCGAGAGCGACCGCGTTCCCGTTGCCCTCCCGCTGGGGGAAATCCTTTCGCGCATCAACCCCGCCCTCCTCGTCCGTCGCACGGCACAGCGACAAGTCGAAGTGCCGGATGAGATTAGCAGCCCCTTCGACGCGCTCGGACAGGGACTCGCAATTTCGGTGGGGAACGCGCAGCCGGTGACCCCGGCTGCACCGCGCAAACCCGCGCCCGGTCCCAACCGGCCGGTGCGCGGCTCCATCTCCTCGGTGCCCACGCCACCACCGCCAGCGGCACCAGCCGAACTGCCGCCGGTCGTGCCGATTCCGTTTTCCCACCCAAAGCAGCCCGACGCGGCCCCATCGCGACCGCAAGCGAACACTCCTCAAGCCCGTCCGGTTGCGCCGCCGCAGTTTTCGCCGACCCCACGTCGCCCAGCGCAACCAGCTGCTGCGCCACAGACCGCCGCGCCACAAGCGGGGAATTCGGTCATCACCACGTCGTTAAACGCGCTTTGGGAAAACTGGCCCGATGCGCTACGTCGGGAAATTGTCCAAAACAGTCTGGCGGATGCACGCCTTGCGTTGCCCACCGACTATGTCGAAGCCGCGCTCAGACAGGGTCGGGTGGTGTTTCCGTGGAAACTGCTGCGCTCCTGGATTCGGCCCGCGACGGTGCCCGGAGTTTCTGCGTATGACGCGACCGAATTGGAACTGCCGCTCAAGGTAATCGCACCTTTGTTTATCGCCCGGAAGAAGGGCGCCGCGCAAGTTGCGACGAAAGCAACGGTGGATGAAGCCATTCCCAACCTGTTCTTTGGCTTCCCGCAGCCAGAAGTCGCACCGGCAGAAGTCGTGCCGGCGCCAGTGGACTTGATTCCAACAGACGTCACGCCCGAATCAGCCACGCCGCTGGGTGGGGCAGGCCTGGCCAAACCGGCGGATACCAACTACTACATTTGGGACGACGTGTCCGACACCACCCGGATTCACGCCGAGGAAATCAAGCGCAAGGGGGCCACCGGCACGGAGTTCGTGACCCGATATGCGTCGCCAAACGAGATTGTTTCGTGCGCGGCGGGGTTGGATGGCGTGGCGGGCGCGCTGATCGCCCTGCCGGACGGATTGATGGTTGCGAGCCGTATTCCAGGGGATATGAACGGCGACACGCTCGCGGCCTTTCTCCCACAAATCTTCTCCAAGGTGAGCCACAGCACGAAGGAACTTCGCTTGGGCGAACTGAACAATTTAAGTTTTACGGTCGGCAACGTCCCGTGGAAGATCTTCCGCGTGAACGCCATTTTCTTTGCCGCTTTCGGGCACGCGGCGCAGGCCCTGCCTACGGCGCAACTAGCGGCGCTCGCAGTGGAACTCGATCGCAAGAAAAAGTAACTCATTATGGCCATTATCAACCAAGCGACCAAGGAACTGCAGGTCAAGATCGTCTATTACGGGCCGGCCATGTGCGGCAAGACGACCAATCTCGTGCAGGTTCATGACCACGTGCAGACCGCCGCCGGCAGCAAGGGCAAGCTCGTTTCCCTTGCGACCAGTTCCGACCGCACCCTGTTTTTTGACTTCCTGCCCATCGAGGCCATGTCCATCAAGGGATTCAAAACGAAATTCCAGCTCTATACGGTGCCGGGTCAGGTCATCTATAACACGACGCGGCAACTGGTGCTGCGTGGCGTGGATGGCATTGTGTTCGTGGCCGACTCGCAGTACGAGAAAATGACCGAGAACGTGGAAAGTTTCCAAAACCTCGCGGACAACCTGAAAGCCCTGAAACTCAATCTCGACGACATTCCGTACGTCATTCAATACAACAAGCGCGACCTCCCGAACGCCGCGCCCATTGAATACATGGACTTCCTTCTCAACAACCGCGACGTGCAGGTGCCATCCTTCAGCGGGGCCGCGCACAAATGTGAAGGGGTCTTCGAGACGCTTAACATGATCACCCGAATGCTGCTTAACAAATTCATCAACCGAAGCACGCCCCAATACGCATGATATGGCCACTCTCCCCCAGCTTTTTGAGGAAGACGTTCAACGCATTGATGATATTTTGCGCGAGTTTCTCGAACGGAGCGACGCTGCCACCGCGATCGTGATAGACAAGGGCGGGTTCCTCATTGCCAACCACGGCGACGCCCGTAGGTTCGACCTGACGACGATTGCCGCGCTCGCCTCGGGTGCTTACATGGCGAATCAAACCATCGCCAACCTCGTGCATGAAGAAAATTTCGACAGCGTGTACCAACAGGGTGACAAATTCAGCATGTTCGTCGCAAACATCGATGAGTCCTGCCTGTTAATGGTCATCTTTCCTTCCAAGGTCGGCGTGGGGATAGTGAAATACCATTCCACGGAGGTCCGCACTGACATCGCGGCCCAACTCAAGATCGCCCAGGATCGTGATCCCGGGGCTGGCCTTGACCTCTCGGTGATGAACCTCGCCGACCCCAGCGAACTCTTCAAACGGCGCGTTTGATGCGATGAACCGTTGGGACGTTAAGACCGGGCCGCGACCCGCTCACGCCCCGACGTTTCATCCCATCCCCGAAGCGTCGCTCCGCATCCGCGTCCCGATCACCGAACGCTCCGTGCTTCGACGGCCTGCAAACCCGGAAGGAACTGGCTGCAGGAAGGACGCGCTCTGCGCGATGAAGATCCTGTCCAGCATTCGAGTCCGTGGCGGACAATCGCTGCCGGTCAGTCGTGGAAGCATACTCCCCCTCTGCAAACTCAATGACGATCCGAAGACTTGTCGGGGCCGGAATCTTTGTCTTTGGTCAGCCACCAAACAATCACGGCGGGACCGAAACAAAGCGCCAATCCGATTGGCATGGCGAAAATGCTCCAAAATTTATCCATAACAGGCATCAGGATGCGGGTTGGAGTTGGGCTTGTAAAGCGTCATTACCTTGGACAAACCTGTTCGAACTGACCGCGCTCCAACCAACCCGCGCTCCGGGTGGTGCGGACAAATAAGTAGTTTCCCCGGACCCGCTCAACGCGAGCGGCCTCGCCCGGGGCCAAATGTGTTACCGTTTCTGCGTCGCGGGTCGGTGCGAGGCGCAAGGCCGCGCCGGGGCCAACGACAAAACCGATCCGGGTGCGGGTGTGGGCCCCGATTTGGGCGGGCAGGCTTAACAGAAAAGCGGCCAGCGCCGTGGCCGCCAGTGCCTGCGGCCAGGTGGCCTTGGGCCGTCGGAGAAAACCAGGCACCGTCATTAGTCCCACGGCCATCCACAGGCTGATACCACCCAGCCATGCCCACACGTTGACCGATAGCCAGTTGGAAGGTATTTCGTACCATGCAATCGTGGGGGTCTCAAGTTGGGCGATTTTACGCGCGAATTGCAGGTTTACCCGCGCTGCGCGATTCGCTGGGTCGAGCCAAACCGCCCGTTCCCAGGCCAGAATTGCCTCGCCCACTCGGCCGCTCTGCCACTCGGCCAGCCCGAGATTCTGCCACGCGCCCGAGCCTGGTGTTTGGGCAACACACTCACCAAACCATTTCGCCGAAGCCGTAAAATCGCCCGCGCGGTAAGTTTCCGTTCCCTGGCGAAATAGTTCTTCCGTCGCCGGACTCGCGCCGGCGGAAAAAACCATTCCCAACATTGTAACCGCGATGAATATAAGCTGTCTCATCTTCCCAACATTGCCTCCATTCGGTTCAATAGTTCTTCGATATCGGCGTGCGATGCAGGCAAGTCGCGCCCGTCTTGCCGCGGCGTGCCGAAGCGGTTGGCATCAGCGAAGGCGAACAATTGCCGAACCGTCGCTCCTACTTTTCCTTGTCGCTCTTGGTCGGTGAGCAACGCCAGCACATCCGAACCCACCAAGGCCCGCGGCTCTGCTGGAAAATGTGGAGCGGCGGCAATGCGCACCGCCTCAACCCCTGACTGCTCCATGCCTGCGGCGTCACCGTCTCGCACGGCCGTCTTGACCCTACGGCGCGCGCGCCGTAAGGCGCTGCGAGCTCGGCGGCGGGTCACGAGGCCCGGATGCGCCTCCAGATAACGCCGCCGCCGATCCCACGCCCATAGTCCAAAGAAACCGAACACGGGAGCGACCTGCACCAGTGGAAACCACCCATGCAAGGCCAGCGGCACTAGGCTCGTCGCAGTCGTTCCGGGGGAGGTGGCAAGTTCGCTCAGCCCCGGTCCCTTCGCAGTCACGGGTTTCAGTGAGTCTGCGAAAGCCAGCGCCTGGGTGTCGGTGGGTTGCGGGCCGGGTTTTACTGTTACGACGACCGATGGAATCGTCAGATCCACGTACGTCGCACGCGTGGGATCAAAATAACTGAACGGCAACTCCGGCGTGGTTTGCGCGGCGGCTGATAGTGGAATCAGCAGGTAGTTGAAAGTGACGAAACCGCGGGCCCGAACCTGCTGGGGTGGGGTTTCCGAGTTTTCCGACAAAACCTGCCACTCGCCGGTAGGCTTGGGGGTTGGTGGCAACAACCGGCCCAGATTTCCTTCACCGCGAACCGTTACCGTGAGCCTCATCGGTTCCCCCACGCGCAGCAGATTGGTGGTGAGCGCGGGCGGATTAATCATGAAATGGCCGATTCCACCGGTGAAGCCCGGTAGTTCACCTATCTTCGGCAAGGGTCGTACCGTGATCGTAACTGGATCGGAATCAATTAACTTCAAATCGGACCCTCCGCCCGGAATTGTGGCGGGACCGGCGAATACACTGCTCGATTCAAAGCCCTGGGCCGTCACCGTGATTTTTCCGGCGCGCAACGGAATGATGGTCGTGTCATGGATGAAGTTCGCGCGGTTGGCTCCGGTTCCATTTCCGGGCCGACTTTCAATTCGTTGCTGCGTGAAAATGCGGTCCACCAGAATGCCGTCCCCGATCAACTCCACTTGCGTCAATCCTTGAATCATTCCCTGATCCGTGGCGCTTTGCCGCACGCGGGCGTTCACCGCCTGACCGGCGAATACATTTGTCACCGGCAACTCCAGTTGCAGCCGCGTGAAGGTTCGCGGGACCGTCACGTTGACCGGGACCACCTCCAGACGTGCAGCGGGGACCGTGATCGGCTGGCCGTACGCTTGAATCGAAAACTCCGGAACGACAAAAGTGCCGGCTCGTTCACCCCGGACGCGGTAATTGAACACGCTGTGCGGTTGGAGCGTGCCGCCGATGGGCCGGAAAATCTGTCCGCGAGCGCTGGGGTGTGGAGTCAGTCCGCCGGGCACTGGCCACTTCTCGGGCCAGCTGATTGAGTCCAACATCGCATCCACGGTAACGCGGTAAGTCGTTTCCTCGCCGACGCGAACGACGGGGGGATCGAAAACCGCCAGCGCCTGCTTGGGTGTGGTCGTGATAATCGGCGGCTGGGATTGCATCAGCACGATGAGTGGGTCGGGTGCATTGGTGGGCTGGGCGGCGAGCAATGCCGGGGCGAATGCCAGAGCCAGGAGCGCAACTGCCAATCCGCGGGGCTTGGGCGTAGCTCGGCGGCCGAACAACGCGCGCCGCCAGCCGGCAAACGCATTCGGCGTTCGGCGGTTGACCCGCGACCGGCGACTCTGTTGCGAGCAAAGCTTCACCAGTTCCTCCCTTTGCGATCTTTTGGTTTGCCCTCGTCCCCCTGACCGATCGGAAGCCGCGCATTTCCGCCGAGCTTGAAACCATCGAGCAACTGCCCCGCTTGTTCGGGCGAGATCGGAATTTCTTTGCCCTCGCGGCCCAGCCCCTCCTGCATTCCTGGTTGCGGGCCGAACGGCGCATCGTCGTCCTCATCTTCCTCGCCGCCCGGCCCCGGAGTCATGCCGGCCCCGGGGACTTTTCCCTTGAGCGCCTTCATCGCCTCACCCAACTCCGCGGCTTTCTCGCCGAGACCGTCCTGCGCCCCCTGCATTTCCCGCAAACTATCCACGAGCTTGGCGAGGTGGCGATCCACCACGTCCGCGTTGTGTTGCGCGTCGGCGTAATCCGGCTGCAACTCGACCGCACTCTTGAAATCGCCCGTGGCCCGCTGCCATTTCGTCAGCACGTTGCCATGCACTTCCAGCGCCCGGCGAATCGCCGCTGTCGCAGCCTTGATTTCCCGCCGCACCCCGCGGCCTCGCTGATACGCGGCCAGCATCTGCGGCAGATCATCGCTCGCCAACGCCTCGGTGATGGTTTGCGTTGCGGCGGCGGCGGCGCTGCCCGCGGCCTGCGCTCGCCTGGCGGTCTGTTTGCCGTCCGGTGACTTTTTTAATTCCTCCGCGCCTAGGCCAAAGCGAGTGAGACCGAGATTGTAAAGCGCCGCTGGCTGCAAGCCCTCCTGCTGACTCGCGACTGCGGTCTGGAGCAATGGCTCGGCATCGCGCCACTTGCCTGCGCGCACTTTCTGCGTACCCGCGTTGAAGAACGCGCGCGGGTTGGCAGGGGACAGTTCTTCGTTTGCCTTGGCAACTTCATTCGTTTCCGCGACGGAGTTACCAATCAACAATGCAAAACCAAAAATTAACAAACGAACCGCCAACGGCCCCGGTATTTTCAATTTTGCATTTTGCATTTTTAATTGGCTCCGCCTTGTGCCCAACAGTGTTTCGAACACCAGCAACCCGAGCACCACTGCGACCGGAACGTGGAACCGATCAATGGCAAAACGTTTGGCCTTTGTCGAATCACCGGCCCCGTCCATGGTGGCCAGCGCTGACTGAACTCGCGCCAAACCTTCGCCGACCGGGCCCAGGGGAAAATAATTTCCGCGAGTTGCCTGGGCCACGGCGCGCAGGGTCGTTTCATCCAGCCGGCTGCGCACGATTTCGCCCCGGGCGTCCCGCAGAAATTCCGGTTTGCCCTGTTCGTTAAGGACCTGGATTTGCGCGCCTGCTGGCGTGCCGACGCCCAGCGTAAAAACCACCACGTTATTCGTTGCCAGGGTTTGCGCCACGCGGACGCCGCCTTTTTCCAAATCCTCCCCGTCGGTAATCAGCACCAACACCTTGCGGCGATCGATCTTTTCCATGCCCTGAAACGCGCCGTCGAGCGCACGGCCAATGTCGGTGCCCGCCACGGGAATGGTTTTTTCATCCAGGGCCGTCAGCGCATCTTCGAACGCCCCGTGATCGAACGTCAACGGGCATTGCAAAAACGCCTGCCCGGCAAACGCCACCAGTCCGATCCGCCCGCGTCCGTAACGCTGCATGAAGTCCAGAATGGCCAATTTCGTGCGCTGCAATCGATTCGGCGTCACGTCCGCGGCCAGCATGCTTTGCGAACAGTCCACCACAAACATGATGTCTTCGCCCAGCACTTGCCCGCCGCCTTCCTGCTCGCCCCATTGGGGTCGCGCCAGCGCCAGGCCGAAGCCCGCCAGGCCCAGCACCAGCAACGCGTGCTTGAACGCGCGACGCGCTGGACTGTGCGAGCGGGTCAGGTCGGCGAGAAAGTGCGGCGCGGCCAGTTGGGCGAGTTGCCGTCGTCGGGCCCAGGCCGAATAGCGGTGCAAAGCCACGAGCAACAGCGGCCCCAGCAGCGCGAGCCACAGCCAGCGCGGTTCGGCAAATTGTGGATGGGCGAAGTCGGGAGAATTCAAAACTAAAAATGCAAAATTAAAACCCCGCCCGCCGGCGGCTTCGGCATTTCGCATTTTACATTTTGTATTTTTAATTGGTCTCACGGCACCCTCCGCATTCGGGTGTTGGCCAGCAGCAGTTCCAGCCCGAACAATCCGAGCGCTGTCAGTAACGGCCATTGGAATAATGGCGTATAGGTGGTGAATCGCCGGAGCTTCACTTCGGTGCGCTCCAGTTGATCAATTTCGTCGTAGATGTTTTGCAGTTCGCTTCGGTTCGTGGCCCGATAAAACCGGCCGCGCGCAAGCCTGGCCATTTTGTCGAGCACGGTGTAATTGGCCGGCTGCAAAGTTAGCGTCGGCACGATATTACCCATCGGATCGAGCTGGAGTTTTCCCGTGGCGGGATTGAACCGGGGCAGTTGACATGGCGCTTCAATCCCAATGCCGATCGTGTAAATTTTTGCCCCCAGCGCGGCGGCGAGCTGCGCGGCGGGCACCGGATCAATCTCCCCCTTGTTGTTGTCGCCATCCGTGAGCAGGATGATAATGCGACTCTTGCTGTCCTTCGCTGCCCGCAGACGCTTCGCCGCAGCCCCGGCGGCGTCCCCGATCGCCGTGCCGAGCTCGCGAATAATCCCCACATGCAGGCGGTTCAGCCCTTGCACGAGCCAGTCGTGATTGAGCGTCAGTGGACTGACTACATACGGCACGGCGGAGAAGGCGATCAAACCGATGCGGTCGTTGGGCCGTCGGCGAATGAAATCCTCCAGGACGGACGAGGCGATGTCAAAGCGCGACACCCGTTCACTGGGCTTGCCCATGTCCAACGCCATCATGGACCACGACAAATCCAGCACGAGCATGATGTCCACGCCGCTGACCTGCGTCTCGGTGCGGTCGTTCGCAAAACGCGGGCCGGCCAAGGCCAGGATGAGCAATCCCACCGTAAGCCAGCGGAGAAAAAGCAGGAATCGTCCCGCGGCCGCCCGGGCGGGCACGCCGGCAGTCCGCGCAATCTCCGCGGCGGGAAATCGCAACGCTGAAAGCCTGCCCGCGCGGCCAACCAACAACGCATAGACCGG